>CAUJIV010000027.1 GCA_963205435.1 Pseudomonadota bacterium | reverse complement strand
CTGCGGATTGGCGCCGATGCTGGTCGGAAACAGCGAGCCGTCGCAGACGCTGACGTTGCCGAGCTGGCGGTGGCGGCCCCGGCCGTCGGTCACCCCCGGCAGGTCGTCCGCCGCCATGGCGCAGCCGCCCATGACATGGGCGCTGACGACACGCGCCAGCGCGGGGGCCAGCGGCAATTCGGCGATGCCGCGCCTCGCCTCGGCGAGGCTGGCGTAGCCCGCGCACTGCTCGTGGATCACATACACGCGGCGGGCGCCGGCGGCGAACTGCAGCTCGGCCATGGTCAGCCAGGAGCGGCGCACGCCGTCCCAGACGAAGTCGCTGATCGGGTAATCGAGCAGCGGCGTGCCGTCGTCACGCAGGCTGACACTGCCGCCGGGGCTGTCCGGATGGAAGCCGTCGCGCAGCAGCGCCAGCATGGCATGGGTGTTGTCGAATTCCGTCATCAGCCGCCGGTGCGCCTCGCCGAAGCCGTGCAGGGTGGTGGCGAACAGCACCGGATGGATCGGCGGCACCTCGAGCTTGTAGCCGATCGGCCCGTTCACCGCCACGTTGTCGAGGAAATGGTCGGAATAGGCCGATTGAGGCGCGCCGGCGTGGCCGGCCACCGCATGGTCCATGACGGCGGCGGCGACGGTGGTCGGGTGGAGGAAGGTGCGCCGGCCGAGCAGGCCGTGCGGGTCGGGTGCCCGGCTGCGCAGCAGCAGCGCCGGCGTGCCGATGGCGCCGGCGGCGAGGACGAAATGGCGAGCCCGGATATGCGCGCGGTACGGCAGCGGGCGGATGCCGCCGGCCTGCATCGCCGCGCATTCGAGGAACTCGGCGCCCGCGTCATCGAGGACGAGACGCTCGGCGCGCAGGTGATGGATCAGCACGGCGCCGCCGGCCAGCGCTGCCGGCAGGGTCGTCAGCAGCATCGACTGCTTGGCGTTGGTCGGACAGCCCATGCCGCAGTAGCCGAGGTCCCAGCAGCCGCGGACGTTGCGGCGCATGACGGAGACGGGGATGCCCAGCGCCTCGCCGGCCCGGCGCAGCAGGGCATTGTTCTCGTTCGGTTGCTGCTGCCACTCGTGGATGCCGAGGCGGCGCTCGACCGCCTCGAACCACGGCGCCAGCGCCTCGGTCGTCAGCTCCCTCAGGCCGTATTCGCCCTGCCAGTGCGCGAGCGTGGTCGGCGGCGCGCGGAAGCTGCTGGTCCAGTTGACCGTGGTCGAGCCACCGACGCAGCGGCCCTGCAGGATGTTGATGGCCTTGTCCCGGGTCTTGCGCGCCGCCGACTCCTGGTAGAGCTGCGGGTAGGCATCCGACTCGCGCATGCGGAAATCGGTCGAGGACTTCAGCGGCCCCTCCTCGACGATGACGACCTTCAGCCCCGCCTTCGTCAGGATCTCCGCGGCGATGCCGCCGCCGGCGCCGCTGCCGACGATGGCGACATCGGCCTCGAACTCGCGGTCGGCCTCGAGCCGCGAGGCGTCGACGACCTGCCAGCCGGCGCGCAGGCCCTCGGCGATCGGGTCGCGCACGCTCATGGCAGCCGCGGCGGGCCGGGGTAGCCGATCGCCGCCCAGGTGTCGGGGTTGCCGTACCAGGCGCCGAGCACGAGGTCGTGCAGGCCGGCGTAGGCGCTGCGCAGCAGGAGGAAGCGGCTTTCGCGCCAGCCCTGCAGGAAGGCGGCGACCTCCTCCGGCGACGCCATCCGCCAGCCCGGCCGCAGCCGCGCCAGCAGCAGACGCGCCGGGGCGAAGCCGAGCAGCGCAAACAATTCGCCCAGTTCCTTCTGCGCCGCCGCCGAGAGGCCGGCGATGGCGACGCCGACGCCGTCCACGGCGCGCGCCACGGCCGCCGCGCGCTCTTCGCCCGCCGCCGGCAGCGCACCGGCGAGGAGGGCCGCCGCCAGGGCAGCGACGATGTCGCGCTGCGCGGCGCTCAGCGCCGGCGCCGCGGCCTCCGCCGGCCCCTGCCGCGGACTGCGCGACCAGAACAGGCCCGCCGCCGCCAGGGCGGCGGCGCCGGCAAGACCGGCCTTGATGAACTGCCTGCGCGTCGGCATCAGCGGATGAGCAGCCTCACCATGCGCTCGAACAGCGCGCCGTAGGGCGGCTTGAACAGGCCGATGCCACTCAGGCGCGACTGGATGAACACCGCCTTCTTCTTGGAGAAGGTCTCGAAGCCCTCGAAGCCGTGGTAGTGGCCCTTGCCGCTCTCGCCGACGCCGCCGAAGGGCAGGTTGTCCTGGGCGATGTGCAGGATGGTGTCGTTGATGGTGACGCCGCCGGAGAGCGTCTGCTCCAGCACGCGCCCGATGCGGCGGCGGTCGCGGTCGAAGTAGTAGAGCGCCAGCGGATTGGGCCGCGCATTGACGTAGCGGATCGCCTCGTCGAGGTCGCGGTAGGGCAGCACCGGCAGGATCGGGCCGAAGATTTCCTCCTGCATCGCCTGCATGACGTCGCTGGCGCCGAGCAGCGCCAGCGGCGGCATGCGCCGCCTCGCCGCGTCGGCCTGCGCCGCGGACGACAGCGGAGCGATCCGCGCTCCCTGCTCGCGCGCGTCCTCGACGAGGCCGGCCAGGCGGCGGTAATGGCGCTCGCTGATGATGGCCGAGTAGTCGGCCGCGCGCAGGATGTCCGGGTAGCAGGCGTCGACCACCCGCCGCGCCGCGGCGACGAATTCCTCCTCGCGCCCGGCCGGCAGCAGCACGTAGTCGGGCGCGATGCAGGTCTGGCCGGCGTTCATGGTCTTGCCGACCATGACGCGCTCGGCGAACTTTTCCAGCGGGTAGCCCGGCCCGAGGATGGCCGGCGACTTGCCGCCCAGTTCCAGCGTCACCGGCGTCAGGTTCTCCGCGGCGGCGCGCATCACGCTGTAGCCGAGCCGCGTCGAGCCGGTGAACAACAGGTGGCCGAAGGGCAGCCGGGCGAAGGCCTGCGCGACTTCGGCGTCGCCCTCGACCACCGCCAGCTCATCGTCGGCGAAGTGCTGCGCCGCCAGGCGGGCGAACAGCGCCGAGGTGGCCGGCGTGTATTCCGACAGCTTCACCATGGCGCGGTTGCCGGCGGCCAGCGCCGCGGTAAGCGGGCCGACGGCGAGATAGAGCGGGTAATTCCACGGCACGATGATGCCGGCGACACCGAGCGGCTGGTGCAGCACGCGGGCGCGGCCGGGCCGGAACCAGAGCGAGACGGAGCGGCGCTGCGGCCGCATCCAGGCCTTCAGGTGGCGCCGCGCGTGGCGGATGCCCTCGAGGGCCGGAAAGACTTCCAGCAGCTGCGTCTCGTGCCGCGAGCGGTGGCCGAAGTCGGCGCTGATGGCTTCGGCGAATTCGGTCTGGTGATCGCGCACCAGCCGCTGCAGCGCCGCCAGCCGGGCGTCGCGCTGCCTCCAGTCGGGATGGGGATCGCGCGCCGCGGCCTCGCCGAGGCGCGCGTGCCGCGAAGCCAGCAAGGCGCCGGCTGTCTGCGTGACGGCAACGTCCATCGCCATCCCTCCTGCGCAAGATATCGTCCTGCGAGCCAGTGTAGCCGAGGGCGGCAAGCACCGGTTAGGCGATTGATTCTAAACGGTGAGAGCGACGGCGTTTGTCAGGGATGCGCGTCGCGACTATTATTGAGGCCTGAACCAGATCGAGGGAGGCGAGAACAATGGACATCGACACGCTCTGGGGCTCGCTGCAGACGGCCCTCGGCGGCCACATCCCCCACCTGCTCGGGGCGCTGGCCATCTTCGTCATCGGCTGGATCGTCGCCGTCGCCCTGCGCGCCGGCATCCGTCTTGGCCTGTCGCGCCTCGGCCTCAACACGCGCTTCGCCGGCCTGACCGGCCAGAAACTCGACCTCGAGGGCATCTTCGCCGTCGCCGCCTTCTGGGTGGTGCTGCTGCTGACCCTGGTCGCCGTCTTCAATTCGCTCGATCTCGCCATCGTCTCGGCGCCCTTCGCCGCGCTAACCACGGAAATCTTCCAGTACGCGCCGCGCCTGCTCAGCGCGCTGGTGCTGGCGCTCGTCGCCTGGCTGCTCGCCAGCATCGTCCGCACCCTTGTCGTCAAGGGGCTCGGCAAGACCACGCTGGACGAGTCGCTGGCCGAGCACGCCAAGATGCCGCCGATCGCCGACAGCCTCGCCCAGGCGCTGTTCTGGCTGGTCGTGCTGCTGTTCATCCCGGCCATCCTCGGCGCGCTGCACATGGAGGGCCTGCTCGACCCCCTGCGCAACATGGTCGCCAAGATGCTCGACATGCTGCCCAACATCTTCGCCGCCCTGATCATCGGCGGCATCGGCTGGATCGTCGCCACCGTGCTGCGCAACATCGTCGGCAACCTGACGCGCACCGCCGGCATCGACCGCTTCGGCGCCCGCGCCGGCCTCGCCGAGTCGATGCAGCTGTCGCGTCTCGTCGGTCTGCTGGTGTTCCTCGTCGTCTTCCTGCCCTCGCTGATCGCCGCCCTCGACGCGCTCAAGGTCGAGGCCATCTCGCGCCCGGCCACCGACATGCTGTCGCTGATGATGATGGCGGTGCCGAACATCGTCGCCGCCGCGCTGATCCTCGCCATCACCTGGTTCGTCGCCAGCTTCGCCAGCAAGCTGCTCGCCAGCCTGCTCGCCAGCATCGGCTTCGACGGCCTGCCGCAGCGCATCGGCCTGGCCCAAGCCTTCGCCAGGGTACCGGCCTCGGCCTTCGCCGGCCGCGTCGCCCTGTTCTTCGCCATGCTGTTCGCCACGGTGGAAGCGGCCTCCCAGCTCGGCTTCGGCCAGGTGAAGGACATCGTCGCCACCTTCATCCGCTTCGGCGGCGACATCCTGCTCGGCGGCATCATCCTCACCGTCGGCTTCTGGCTGGCCAACGTCGCCTACGCCGCCATCTCCCAGGCGAGCGGCGAGTCGAAGGGGCTCGCCCGCATCGCCCGCTTCGCCATCCTCGCCCTGGTCATCGCCATGGGCCTGCGCGCCATGGGCCTCGCCGACGACATCGTAAATCTCACCTTCGGCCTGACCCTGGGCGCCGTCGCCGTCGCCGTGGCGCTGTCCTTCGGCCTCGGCGGCCGCGAGGCCGCCGGCAAGCTGATGGAGCACTGGCTGTCGAAGCTGCGCCGCGACAAATAAACCCTCCCTGCCTGCCGCCACGGCCGTGGCGGCAGGGCGCGCATGAGCGGTGACGAGAAGGCGCGCTGGGCTGAGCGGCTGCAGCACGATGTGAGCCGGGCCACGTCCTTGCGCGCCGCCGCAAGGAACGACCCGGACCTCGACGCGGACCGCACGCGACTGCGCGCCTGGCAGGCTGCCCGGTTGGCGCGCAGCCATGCCGACCTGCTCGCCTCACCGCGTTACGGCGCGGCGGCGCGCTTCTTCCTCGACGAACTCTACGGGCCGAAGGACTTCAGCGCACGCGACGAGGAGGTGGCGCGCATCCTGCCGACCCTGATCGCCGTGCTGCCGGCCGCCGGCATCCGCACCCTCGCCCTGGCCGTCGAAGTGGATGCCTTGTCGGAGGAACTCGATGCCGCCATGGCCGCCGAGCTGCGCCGCGCCGGCGCCGTCGCCAACATCGGCGACGAAGCCTATGCCGAGGCCTACCGCCGCTGCGGCCGGCGCGAGGAGCGCGAATTGCAGATCACGCTGGTCGGCGAGACCGGCGAGGCCCTCGCCGCCCTCGTGCGCAAACCCCTCGTCCACGCCGCCCTGAGGCTGATGCGCAGGCCGGCGAAGCTGGCCGATCTGGCCGGGCTGCAGCACTTCCTCGAGGACGGCTACCGGGCTTTTCGCGGGATGGGGAACGCGGAGGAATTTCTCGCCACCATCAGGCGGCGCGAGACGGCAATCCTGCAACGGCTCTTCGACGGTGCGGCAGCGCCCTTCGCTGTCGCCGCTTGAGGCGGCGCGGCGCCGCGAAGCGCGCGCTCAGGCCGCCTTGCCGCCGTCGGGCGGATCGCCCATCGGCACGTAGCGGTCGAGCCAGATCCAGCACAGGCCGGAGCCTTCTGTCAGCTCCGCCAGAGCCTCGCCATAGCCGAGCAGCAGGCGCAGCGGCGCCTCGGCGCGCAGCACGCACAGGCTGCCGCGGCTGTCCTCCTCGAGCAGCGTCACCTCGCGCGCCAGCAGGTCCTCGCGCACCGCCCGCAGATGGCGCGGCTTGATGCGCACCCGCAGCATCATGATCGGCTCGTAGGGGCGGTCGTCGAGCGACAGGTAGCGCACCTGCGGCGGCCGCAGCACCAGTTCCTCGCCATACAGGTCGCGCAGCAGCGCCACCGGGCCGGAAAAGACGTCCTCGTTCTGGGCGCGCATGACGAGGCCGTCGCGTGTCGCCTCGTAGGCAATGGTCTCGGAGGGCTCGATCATGCGCATCACCTGGCGGGCGAAGCCGATCTGGAACGGGCTGGAGGCCAGCTGGGCGAGGCGCTCGAGCGGGAATTCCGTGTGCATCATCGGCGCCGTCCCCCCTCTAGGACAGGGCGGCTTGCGGCTGATGGATGAGTGCCGCGATGCGCAATTGCCGACAGCCCTGCCCGGTTTCCGCCACTACCTGTTCGCCGACGGCGCGCCCGAGCAGGGCGCTGCCGACCGCCGACAGGACCGAGAGCTTGCCCTTGGCCGGATCGGCTTCCTCCGGAAACACCAGCTCGATTTCCTCCGCCTCGCCGGAGCACGGGTCTTCGACGAGGACGCGCGACTCGAGCATCACCACGCCGGGCGGCGTCCCGCCGGTTTCGAGCAGCAGGGCGGAAGCCATCAGGTCTTCGAGGATGCGCATCTGCCGCTGGAGGCCGCGCGACTGCGCCGCCAGCGACTCGGACATGCCGGCGAGGCGCTCGGCATCGCGTCGGGTCAGGCGGATCGGCTCGAGCAGGCTCACGCGCCAACCCGCGGCGATCAGGCGGCCTCGGCCGGCGCCTGGGCGCGCTCGATCAACAGGCGGCGGGGCCGGCCGTCCGGGAAGGGCCATTCGATGCTCTGCCCCTCTTTCAGGCCGAGCAGCGCCGAGCCGACGGGCGCCAGCACCGAGATCTTGCCGCTGGCCGGATCGGCTTCTTCCGGATAGACCAAGACCACCTCGCGACGCTCGCCCGAGTGCTCGTCACGGTAGGTCACGCGCGAATGCATGCGGACGACATCACCCGGCATCCGTTCCATGGGGATGACAGTGGCCAGGCTCAATTCCTCGGCCAGGTCGGCATCGCCGGCCAAAGGTGCGAGCCGGGCATAATCCGCATCGGCAATCAGCAGTTCGTGGGTTCTCATGGCTCGCCTTCCTGTCCGCAAAAGAAAAACCCCGCCGCAAGACGGGGAGGATGTAACAATGTTAGGGACAATATACTCTGTGGACAAGGCCGAAAAGACGAACCTGTCTGTTTCCCCATGGGAAACAATAATACAAAACACTCAGGTCAGGAGCATGCCATGATTTTCGATTTCAGAGTCTAGATAAAGACCCACAGCGCGACCGACAAGACCGTCGTCGCCCAGAACACCACTGTATCCACATCCGCTTTCATGTTCGCCTCCCTTTCCGCGACAGGATAGGGGGCAGCAGGCTCAAGGCGCGAGCCTGCAGGCTAACGGCGTTCAATAGCGCGCCAGCGCGTCCCTGAGCCGCGCTGCGACTTCGCGCCGCAAGGCCGCCGGCGCCAGCACCTCAACGCCGTCCCCCTGGCGCAGGATGTCCATCACCAACTCGCGGCTGTCGGAATAGGGCACTTCCAGCAGGTAGCTGCCGTCCTTGTCGAAGCGCGCCTTCTGCTTCGGGTGCCACTGCTCCTGCGCCACCCAGCGCGCCCGCTCCGGCGTGAAGCGCAGCCGCGCCCGCTGCACGCGCCGACCGGAGAAGATGCCGTAGCCGGCGCCGAGCACCGCGTCGAGCGTCTTCTCCGGCACGTTGCGCGCCGCCTGCTCGATGATCTCGGCGCGGCGGATGGCGTCCACGGCGAAGCTGCGCAGGTCGTTCCGCAGGTGGCACCAGGCGTCGAGGTACCAGTTGTCGCGGTAATGCACCAGCCGCTGCGGCGACACCTCGCGCTCGACCGTCTCGTCGCGCGCGCGCACGTGGTGGCTGATCAGCAGGCGCTTGCGCCGCAGCAGGGCCGAGCCGACGACGGCGAAGTGCTCCAGGGCCAGGCGGCGCGCCGCCATGCCGAGGATGCGGATGCGCTTCTGAATCTCCTCGCTGCTGTCGTCAGCAGTGCCGAGCAGCGCGCGCAGGCGCGCCAGCAGCGGCGCGATGTGCGGCCCGAGCAGCCCGCTGGCGTCGAGGTTCATCAGCAGGTGCTGCATGGTGAGCAGCGCATGCGCTTCCTGCGCCGAGAACCACAGGCCGGGCAGTTCGTATTGCGCCGCGCCGCCTTCGGGGCCGGCGAAGCGGTAGCCGCCGGCTTCGCGGTCCCAGACGATCGGCGCGTTGAGGCGGTTGCGCATGTACTCGAGATCGCGCTTGATGGTGGCGCGCGAGACCTCCAGCTTCTCGGCGAGCAGCGCGAAGGGGACGACCTTGCGCTCGTTGAGCAGCTGGTCGATGCGATAGAAGCGCTCGGTGCGGTCCATCGGGCGGGCTCCACTGGCTCACGGCATGAGCCAGATTATGCCCTAGGCGACCGCCAGCGGGTTGCCCTGCGCGTCGAAATAGCGCGGCGCCTCGAACAGCGAATCGATGGACACGCGGGCGATGCGCTTGTCGTCCGGCACCCGGTAGAGCACCGGCGTCAGCATCTCCTCGAAGATGCCGCGCAGGCTGCGCGCGCCGACCTGGTACTCGATGGCAAGGTCGGCAATCTGCCCGAAGGCCTCGTCGGCGACGGCAAGCTCGACGCCCTCGTCGCGCAGGATCTCGCGGAACTGGCGGTAGAGGGCGTGGCGCGGCTCGGTCATGATGCGCACCAGCATGTCGCGGCCGAGTTCGCGGAAGCCGGCGATGATCGGCAGGCGCCCGGCGAATTCCGGGATCAGGCCGAACTCGAAGAGGTCGGTCGGCTTGACGCGGGCGTTGAGCCGCTCGAGGATGCGCTGGTCCTCGCCGCCGCCGGCGGAGATGAAGCCGAAGGCCTGGCTCTTGGCGAGGATGCTACGCAGGCCGACGAAGGCGCCGCCGCAGATGAAGAGGATGTCGCCGGTCTCGATGTACTGGCCGTGCCGGAGCCGCACCGGCGCCCCTTCCATGATCTTCAGCAGGGCGTGCTGCACGCTCTCGCCCGAGGCGCCGCCGGCCTGGCCGCTGACCGCCTTCAGCTTGTCCACCTCGTCGATGAAGACGATGCCGCGCCGGGCGCGCGTCGCGTCGCCGCCGGCCTTCTCCAGCAGGCGCTGCAGGATGGCGTCGATCTCGTCGTTCACGAACTCGGTCTGCGCCAGCGAGGTGGCGTCGGCGGTGACGAAGGGCACTTCGAGCGCGCGCGCCAGGGTCTCGCACAGCAGGGTCTTGCCGGTGCCGGTCGGGCCGATGATGAGAATGTTGCTCTTGGCCAGGCCGACGCCCTCGTCGCGCGCCCGGCCGATCTTCTTGTAGTGGGAATAGACGGCGACGGCGATGATCTTCTTCGCCTCGTCCTGGCCGACGACGTGCTGATCGAGGAAGGCGACGATGGCGCTCGGCGTCATGGCGCGGCTCTCACGCGGCGGGCGGCTTGCCGCCGGCGTCTTCGATGGCGCCGATCAGCGCGTCGAAGGGCAGCAGCACGCAGCCGTGGCGGTTGCGCATCGGCCGCACCGGCTCGAACAGGGCGAATTCCGGCCAGCCCGGCGGCGCCTCGCCGCCGGCGAGGCCCGCGGCGATGCCCTGGCGCGCCGCTCGCAGCCCGGCCTCGTCCAGCCCGACGCCATGCAGGCCGAGCATGGCGGCGGCGGCCTGGCACAGCAGGCAGCCCTTGACGTCGTGCGCCAGCGCGCTGACGCGGCCGCCTTCGAGCCGGACCTGCATGCGCACGCGGTCGCCGCACAGCGGGCTGTCGCGCAACGCGCTGCCGTCCGGCGCCGGCAGGCTGCCGGCGCCATGGCCGGCGCGCGCTAGGTCGATGAGGGCCTGCTGGTAGGGATCGGCCGCGCTCATGGCCCCGCCCTGCCCCGCCGGCCCGCGACGGCAATGACGGTGATCGCCTTCATGACAGCCTGCGCACCACGTCCTCGAGCCCAGCCAGCAGCGCCGCGACGTCTTCCTCGGTGTTGTAGGGGGCGAGGCTGGCGCGCACGGCAGCGGTCACGCCGAAATAGTCCATCAGCGGCTGGGCGCAAAGGTGGCCGCCGCGCACGGCGACGCCGTGCTGGTCGAGCACCTGGCAGGCGTCGTGCGGATGGATGCCGGCGAGGCTGAAGGAGACGAGCGGCAGCCTGTGCTCCGGCTGGCGCGGCCCGAGCAGGGTCAGTCCCGGCAGCGCCTCGAGGCCGTCGAGCAGGCGGCCGAGAAGATGCTCGCCATGGCTGCGCATCTCCGGCCACGGCTGCTGGCGCAGCCAGTCGAGGGCGGCGCCGAGGCCGACGGCCTGGGCGATCGGCGGCGTGCCGGCCTCGAAGCGGCGCGGCGGCGGCGCCCAGGTGGTGTCGGCGGCGGTGACGCGGCCGATCATGCCGCCGCCGCCGAGGAAGGGCGGCAGCCGCTCCAGCTCGGCAGCTCGGCCCCAGAGCACGCCGACGCCGTTCGGCGCGAACACCTTGTGGCCGGAGAAGGCGTAGAAGTCGCAGCCGAGCGCCGTGACGTCCACCGGCCCGTGCTGCGCCGCCTGGGCGCCGTCGACGAGGACGCGGGCGCCGACGGCGCGGGCGGCGGCCACCAGCGGCGCCAGGTCGGTGACGGCGCCGGTGACGTTCGAGGCCTGGGTGACGGCGACCAGCCGGCAGCGCGGCGTGACCGCCTGCTCCAGGCGCGACAGGTCGATGCGGCCGTCCGCCGCCAGCGGCAGGAAGCGCAGGGCGACGCCGCGCCGCGCGCGCAGCATCTGCCAGGGCACGAAATTGCTGTGGTGCTCGGCCAGGCTGAGCGCCACCTCGTCGCCCGGCTGCAGGCCCTCGCCGAAGGCATGGGCCACCAGGTTGATGGACGCCGTCGCGCCGGAGGTGAACACCACCTCGTCGGCGCTGCCGGCGTTCAGGTAGGCGGCGACCTGGCGGCGGGCGTCCTCGTAGGCGGCATCGGCCATTTCGGCGAGGCGATAGGTGCCGCGCAGCACGTTGGCGCGCCGGCCCAGCTCGTGCAGGCCGACGGCGTCGAAGGCGGCGCGGCAGATCTGGCTGGTGGCGGCGCTGTCGAGGTAGTGCAGCTGCGGATGGCTCGCCAGCAGCGGGAACTGGCCGCGCCAGGAGAGGGCGTCGAAGCTCAACGCGCCTCCTCGGCAGTCAGCCGCTCGGGCGTGTCCACGTCGGCGTGGATGGCGTCGTCGTCGATGTCGACGTAGCGGATCTTCTTCGCGTGCGATTCGAGGACGCCGCGCGCGCCCTGGTCGCCGCTGACCGCTCGCATCGCCGGGAAATACTTGCGCGCCCAGAGGATCGGGTTGCCCTGGCGCCCTTCGTGGCGCGGCACGATGATGGCCGGCTGCTGCGGGTTCCAGGCCTCGATCAGGCGGTCGATGTGGGCGGCCGTCACGCGCGGCATGTCGGCCAGCAGCACCACCGCCGCGCCGGCCTCCTCCGGCAGCGCATCGAGCCCGGCGCGAAGCGAGGTCGACAGCCCCTCGGCATAATCGGCGTTGCGCACGATGCTCGCGCCGCGCCCGGCGAGCAGCGCCTCGCAGCGCTCCGCCTCGTGGCCGAGCACCACCGTCACCGACGAAGCCTTCGAGGCCAGCGCGGCGCTGACGGCACGCAGCAGCAGCGGCACGCCGCCGACCGGCGCCAGCAGCTTGTTCGTCCCGCCCATGCGCGTCGAGCGGCCGGCGGCCAGCACCAGCGCGGCTACGTTGGGCGTGCCCGCCGGCAGCCGCGGCGGGCTCTCGGCCTCGCCGTCCTCCTCGTCGTCGCGCTCGAGCGGGCTGCGGATCAGGCCGCCGACGCCCATGCCCATGATCTCGGAGCTGCCGAGCGGCAGGCCGGCCAGCAGGCGCTGCAGCACCCAGTCGAAGCCGTTGCTGCGGCGCGAGCGGGCGCAGCCCGGCAGCACCAGCACCGGCACCTCGCCGATGCGGGCGAGCAGCAGCATGTTGCCCGGCTCGACCGGCATGCCGAAATGCTCGATGACGCCGCCGGCGGCGGCGATCGCCAGGGGCGCCACGTCGAGGCGGTCCTTCGTCACCGTGGCCCCCGAGAGCAGCAGCAGGTCGCAGCCGGCGGCCAGCGCCTCGCGCAGGCGCGCCTCGTACTCGCCGCTGTCGTGGCGGCAGCGCTGCACCAGGGCAAGCCGGCTGCCGAGGCTCTCGAGACGGTTGCGCGTGGCGGTGACGGTGCCGCGGAAGATGTTCTCCTTCATGCCCGGCAGCTCGCCCATGACGAGGGCGACGCGGCGCGGCCGCAGCGGCGCCAGGCTCACCAGCGGCCCGCCGGCGGCGATGGCGCGGCAGCGCTCGACCAGCTCGCGCTTGACGGCGAAGGGGATGATCTTCACCGTCGCCAGCACCTGGCCGGCCCGCGCCAGCGCGTAGTCCGGCAGGGTGCCGATGGTGATCGCCTCGTCGATGGCGTTGAGGGCGTGGATGCGCGCGGCGTCCAGCCGCAGCACGCCGCGCGCGGCGGCATGCAGGTTGCAGCGGCCGGTGTAGGGGCGCCGCGTCTCGACGTTGTCGCCGGCGAGCAGCGCGGCGATCTCGCTGGCGCCGGCGGTCTCGTCGAGCTCGTCGTCCTCGATGCGCGCGCCGGTGATGCGCTCGACGCCGGCCTCGCGCAGCAGGGCGATGTCGGGGGCGGCGAGCAGGCGCCCCTTCTTCAGCGTCCTGTCGCCGAGGTGCAGGGTGTGGGCGAGCAGGACGCCCTCCGCCTCGGCGCTGGGGAATTCTCCGAAGATCATCGCGCGCGCTCCGCGCCGCTCGGGACGAACGAACCGCCCGCTCCGCAAGCAGGCAGTCCCCCAGTAGCCCCCTTCCCGGAGAAGGGGGATGGGGGGAAGGCTGTCGCCCATATCCCGTGAGCGGAGCGATCTACCGTCACCCCCTTCCTTGGGAAGGAGGATGGGAGGAAGGCTGTCGCCCATATCCCGTGAGCGGAGCGATCTATCGTCACCCCCTTCCTTGGGAAGGGGGATGGGGGGAAGGCTGTCGCCCATATCCCGTGAGCGCAGCGATCTACCGTCACCCCCTTCCCTGGGAAGGGGGATGGGGGGAAGGCTGTTGCCCATATCCCGTGAGCGCAGCGATCGTCCGTCACCCCCTTCCCTGGGAAGGGGGATGGGGGGAAGGCTCTCATTGATAGCGCGCCTGGATCACCTGCGCCAGGGCGGCGACGGCGATCTCGGCCGGCGAGCGGCCGCCCAGCTTGAGGCCGAGCGGCGAGTGGATGCGCGCGATGCGCTCGCCGAGGCCGGCCTCGGTCAGCCGCGCCACGCGCTTGCCGTGGGTGCGCGAGCTGCCCAGGGCGCCGATGTAGAAGCACGGGCTGGCGAGCGCGGCGATCAGCGCCGGGTCGTCAATCTTCGGGTCGTGCGAGACCGTGATCAGGGCGGTCTGCGCGTCGAGGCCGATGCGCGCCAGCGCCTCGTCGGGCCATTCCGTCGTCATCGTCACGCCAGGCAGGCGCTCGGCGGTGGCGAAAGCGCGGCGCGGATCGATGACGATCACCTCGAAGCCGGCCAGGGCCGCCATCGGCGCCAGCGCCTGGGTGATGTGCACCGCGCCGACGATGATCATGCGCGGCGCCGTGACGTAGCAGCGCACGAACAACCCGCCCTCGCCCGCCTCCAGCGTGCCGCTGCGGTTGCCGAGCAACCGCTGGCGCGCCTCCGCCAGCTGCTCGGGCGCGAGCGCCAACGCGCCGCTGGCTTCGTCCCCGCTCAGCAGAGCCTGGGCGCCGTCGGCGAGCCGCGTCACCACGGCCACCGGCCGCTTGGCGGCGCGCTCGGCCTGCAGACGTTCGAAGAGCCCGGATTCCATCAGCGCGACAGGAGGATTGCGCCGACTATAGCGGCAAGCGCGAGGACGATCCAGACCCAGGCCGGCAGGCCGGCGGCCGGGGCGGGCGCCACCTCGGCCGCGGGCTCCGGCGCCCCGGCCGGCGCCACGCGCGCCTTGAAGGCGGCGAAGAAGTCGTCGGCCAGCTTCTTCGCCGCGGCGTCGATCAGGCGCGAGCCGACCTGGGCCAGCTTGCCGCCGACCTGGGCCTGCGCCGCGTAGCGCATCAGCGTGCCCTCGCCGTCCGGCTCGAGGCGCACCTGCGCCTCGCCCTTGGCGAAGCCGGCGACGCCGCCCTGCCCCTCGAAGGCGAGACGGTAGGCCTGCGGCGGATCGAGGTCGGCCAGCCGCATCCTGCCCTTGAATTTCGCCTTGACCGGGCCGACGGCCGCGGTCAGCGTCAGCTGGTGCTCGTTTTCGCCGAGCTGCTCGATCGACTCGCAGCCGGGGATGCAGGCCTGCAGCACCTCGAGGTCGTTCAGCGCCTGCCAGACGGCCTGGCGGTCGGCGGCGATGCGCTGTTCTCCGTTCATGTCCATGGCGGTTTCTCCTCGGCGCTCAGGCGGCGCGCGCCTCCTCGCGCTGGGCGGCGACCGGCTGCGCCAGGATGCGGCCCAGCTCGGCCAGGCTCTCCAGGTTGTGCGCCGGCAGGAACAGGTCGACGTGCGGGCGCATGGCGAGGATGCCGGCGGCGCGCGGCTCGAAGCCATCATAGCGCAGCAGCGGGTTGAGCCAGATCAGCTGGCGGCAGGACTTGTGCAGGCGCTCCATCTCGGCGGCCAGGCAGTCGCAGCCCTCGCGGTCGAGGCCGTCGGTGAGCAGCAGCACGCAGGCGTTCTGGCCGAGCAGGCGGCGCGACCAGAGGCGGTTGAAGTCGCGCAGGCAGATGCCGATGCGCGTGCCGCCGGCCCAGTCGGCGACCCGCGCCGAGACGCGCTCGAGCGCGATGTCGACGTCGCGCTGGCGCAGCTCGCGCGTGATCGGCGTCAGCCGCGTGCCGAACAGCAGCACCGAGACGCGCCGGCGCGCGTTGCTCAGGGCGTGCACGAAGTGCAGGAACATGCGCGCGTAGCGGCTCATCGAGCCGGAGATGTCGACGAGGATCACCAGCGGCGGCGGCACGCGTAGCGGCGCGGCGCGGCGCAGCGGGATGACGTCGCCGTAGCTGGCGATGGCCGCCTTCAGCGTGGCGCGACGGTCGATGTGCCGGCCGCGCGGGTCGGGCGCCAGGCGGCGCGTGCGCGCCTCGCGCAGCGGCAGCCGCAGGCGGGCGATCAGCTGGCGCGCCGCCGCCAGCTCGGCCGCGGTCATCGCCTCGAAGTCCATGCGCTGCAGCAGCTCGCGCGAGGAAAAGCTGAGCAAGGCGTCGATCTCGATCTCCCGCTCGGCCTGCTGCTCCAGCCGCGGCGCCTCGGGCGCGCCGCGACCGAAGGCCTCCTGCAGTCGGCGGTTGGCCTTGTCGCGCTCCGGCTGCAGGCCCTCGACCCTGGGCAGCATCATGTGCAGGATGCGGCCGAGCAGGTCGGGATCGCGCCAGAACATGTGGAAGGCCTGGTCGAACAGCTCGCGCTGCTCGCGCCGGTCGATGAAGACGCTGGCCAGCGTCCAGTAGAAATCCTCGCGCCGACCGATGCCGGCGTGGCGCAGCGCCTCGAGTGCTGCCAGCACCTGGTGCGTGCCCACCGGCATGCCGGCGGCGCGCAGCACGCGGCCGAAGTGGAGCACGTTCTCGGCCAGACGGCCGCTGGACGCCTCCGGCATCCTGAGCAGGCTCATGCCGCGCCTCCGCGGCGCGCCGCCGAGGCGGGCGGCGCCGGCGCATGGAATCGGCAAGTCGCCGGCACGGCTAGCTTCCGGCCGCCAGCTCGGCCTGCACCTGCGCCAGGATGGAGGCCGCCTCGCTGCCCTTGATGCGCGCGATGTCGTCCTGGTACTTCAGCAGCACGCCGAGGGTGTCGTTGATCGTCTGCGGGTCGAGGCAGATGCGGTCGAGCTCCATCAGCGAGCGCGTCCAGTCGATCGTCTCCGCCACGCCGGGCAGCTTGAACAGGTCCTCGCCGCGCAGCCGCTGCACGAAGCCGACGATCTCGCGCGACAGCCGCTCGGCGGCGCCCGGCGCCTTGCGCCGGACGATCTCCAGCTCGCGCGCCGCGTCCGGGTAGTCGACCCAGTGGTAGAGGCAGCGTCGCTTCACCGCGTCGTGAATCTCGCGCGTGCGATTGGAGGTCAGCACGACGATCGGCGCCGAGGCGGCGCAGATGGTGCCCAGCTCGGGAATCGAAAGCTGGAAGTCGGACAGCACTTCCAGCAGGTAGGCCTCGAAGGGCTCGTCGGTGCGGTCGAGCTCGTCGATCAGCAGCACCGGCGGCGCCTGCGGGTCGCCCTGCAGCGCCTGCAGCAGCGGCCGGCGGATGAGAAAGCGCTCGGCGAAGATGTCGGCGGCCAGCCGCTCGCGGTCGGCCGCGCCGCCGGCCTCGGCCAGGCGGATCTCGATCATCTGCCGCGGATAGTTCCACTCGTAGGCCGCCGCGGCGAGATCGAGGCCCTCGTAGCACTGCAGGCGGATCAGCTGCCGCCCGAGCACGGCGGCCAGCACCTTGGCGATCTCCGTCTTGCCGGTGCCGGCCTCGCCTTCGAGCAGCAGCGGCCGGCCCATGCGCAGGGCGAGGAAGGCCGCCGTGGCCAGCCCGCGCGAGGCGATGTAGTCCGCCGCGGCGAGGCGCTGCTGCAGTTCGTCGATGGTTTGCGGCATGGCGTTTCGGGAAAGGGAGGGCGCCGCGGCGCCCTCCCCCGCTTGCCGGCTCCGTTCAGCCGAGGGCGGCGGCGACGGCGCGGCCGGCCATCACCGAGACCAGGTGGGCGCGATACTCCGGGCTGGCGTGCAGGTCGCCGCTGAAGCCGTCGGCCGAAAGCTTCACCGCGGCGGCGGCGGCCGGCGTGAAGCTCGCCGCCAGCGCCTTCTCCAGCTCCGCCGAGCGGAACACGCCGTTGCCGCCGCCGGTGACGGCGACGCGCACGGCGCCGCTCTTCTCCTGGCAGACGAAGACGCCGATCAGGGCGAAGCGCGAGGCCGGGTTGGCGAACTTGGCGTAGCCGGCCCGCTGCGGCACCGGAAAGCTGACCGACTTGATCAGCTCGCCGGGCTCGAGCGCCGTCTCGTAGAGGCCGCTGAAGAAGTCGTCGGCGGCGATGCTGCGCCGGCTGGTGACGACGGTGGCGCCAAGCCCGAGCACGCCGGCCGGATAGTCCGCCGCCGGGTCGTTGTTGGCGATCGAGCCGCCCAGCGTGCCGGCGGCGCGCACCTGGCGGTCGCCGATGCTGCCGGCGAGGCGGGCCAGCGCCGGGATGCGCTTGCCGACCTCGGCCGAGGCGGCGACGTCGGCATGGCGCGTCAGGGCGCCGATGACGATGGCGTCGCCATCGGCCCGGATGCCGGACAGCTCGGCGATGCCGCCGAGGTCGACCAGATCGGACGGCTGGGCCAGGCGCAGCTTCATGGCGGCGATCAGGGTCTGACCGCCGGCCAGCGCCTTGCCCTCACCCAGCTTGCCGAGCAGGGCCGTCGCCTCGGCGAGATTGGCGGGACGGTGGTACTGGAATGGGTACATGTCTCGTTCTCCTCTCTCAGGCGCGGGCCGACTGGATGGCCTGCCAGACGCGATGCGGGGTGGCCGGCATCGCCATGTCGCGCACCCCCAGCTCCTTCAGGGCGTCGATGACGGCGCTGATCACCGCCGGCGGCGAGCCGATGGCGCCCGCCTCGCCGCAGCCCTTGACGCCGAGCGGGTTGTGCGTGCAGGGCGTCACCTGGGTGTCAACCTTGAAGTTCGGCAGGTCGTCGGCGCGCGGCATGGCGTAGTCGCCGTAGCTGCCGGTCAGCAGCTGGCCGCTGTCCGGGTCGTACACCGCCTGCTCAAGCAGCGCCTGGCCGATGCCCTGGGCCAGCCCGCCATGCACCTGGCCTTCGACGATCATCGGGTTGATGACGTTGCCGAAGTCATCCGAGGCGGTGTAGCCGACGACACGCACGACGCCGGTCTCCGGATCGATCTCGACCTCGCAGATGTGGCTGCCGGCCGGATAGGTGAAGTTGGTCGGATCGTAGAAGGCCGTCTCGTCGAGGCCCGGCTCCAGCCTGTCGAGCGGGTAGTTGTGCGGCACGTAGGCGGAGAAGGCGACCTGGCCGAAGGCCACCTGCTTGTCGGTGCCGGCCACCTTGAAGTTGCCGTCCTCGAAGACGATGTCGCTGTCGGCGGCCTCGAGCAGGTGGGCGGCGATCTTGCGGCCCTTGTCGATCACCTTGTCGAGCGCCTTCATGATCGCCGTGCCGCCAACGGCGAGCGAGCGCGAGCCGTAGGTGCCCATGCCGAAGGGGATGCGGCCGGTGTCGCCGTGCACCACGTCCACGTTCTCGAAGGGGATGCCGAGCCGTTCCGCCACCACCTGGGCGAAGGTCGTCTCGTGGCCCTGCCCGTGGCTGTGCGAGCCGGTGAACACCGTCACCGAGCCGGTCGGATGGACGCGGATCTCGCCGGCCTCGAACAGGCCGGCGCGGGCGCCCAGCGCGCCGGCGACGTTGGACGGCGCCAGGCCGCAGGCCTCGATGTAGCAGGAGTAGCCGAGCCCGCGCAGCTTGCCGCGCTTCTTCGCCTCCTCGCGCCGCGCCGGGAAGCCGGCGACGTCGGCGATCTTCATCGCCGCCGCCAGCGTCGCCTCGTAGTTGCCGGTGTCGTAGGTCAGCCCCACCGGCGTGGCGTAGGGGAAGCTGGTGATGAAGTTGCGCCGGCGGATCTCCGCCTGGTCGATGCCCATCTCCAGCGCGGCCGCCGACACCAGCCGCTCGACGGTGAAGGTCGCTTCGGGCCGGCCGGCGCCGCGGTAGGCGTCCACCGGCGCGGTGTTGGTGAACACCCCGGTCACCTCGGCGTAGATCGCCGGCGTGGCGTACTGGCCGGCGAGCAGGGTGGCGTAGAGGATGGTCGGCACCGAGGAGGCGAAGGTCGACAGGTAGGCGCCGAGGTTGGCCTTGGTGTGCACGCGCATGGCGAGGAACTTGCCGTCCTTGTCCAGCGCCAGCTCGGCCCTGGTGGCGTGGTCGCGGCCGTGGGCGTCGGCGAGGAAGGACTCCGAGCGCTCGGCGGTCCACTTGATCGGCCGGTTCACCCGCTTCGCCGCCCAGGTGATCACCGTCTCCTCGGCGTAGAGGAAGATCTTCGAGCCGAAGCCGCCGCCGACGTCGGGCGCGATGACGCGCACCTTGTGCTCGGGCAGGCCGAGGACGAAGGCGGTCATCAGCAGCCGCTCGACGTGCGGGTTCTGGTTGGCGACGTGGAGCGTGTAGGCATCTTCGCTGCGCGAGTACTGCGCCACCGCGGCGCGCGGCTCGATGGCGTTCGGGATCAGGCGGTTGTTGCGGAACTCCAGCGTGGTGACGTGGGCCGCCGCGGCGAAGGCCTTGTCCACCGCCGCCTTGTCGCCATGGCCCCAGACGTAGCAGACGTTGTCCGGCGCGATGTCGTGCACCGCCGGCTGGCCTGGCTGCGTCGCCGTGGCGACGTCGACCGCCGCGTCGAGCACCTCGTAGTCGACCTCGATCAGCTCGGCCGCATCCTTGGCCTGCAGGTAGGTCTCGGCGATCACCACCGCCACCTGGTCGCCGACGTGGCGCGCCTT
Source organism: Pseudomonadota bacterium (assembly GCA_963205435.1). Classification (GTDB taxonomy): domain Bacteria; phylum Pseudomonadota; class Gammaproteobacteria; order Burkholderiales; family Rhodocyclaceae; genus Desulfobacillus. The sequence continues at coordinate 11,624 of CAUJIV010000027.1, read as the reverse complement.
GCCCTGGGCGAGCAGCGGGTGCGGCGGCTCCTTCATCGGCTGGCCGTTGACATCGGTGATCAGCCAGCCGCAGGGCAGGCCGCCGACCTTGGCCTCGGCCAGGTCCTCGCCGGTGAAGATGGCCACCACCCCGGGCGCGGCGGCCGCGGCCCGGGTGTCGATCTTGCGGATGGCGGCATGGGCGTGCGGCGAGCGCAGGAAACAGGCGTAGGTCTGGCCCGGAATGTTGATGTCGTCGGTGTAGTTGCCGGCGCCGGTGAGGAAGCGCTGGTCCTCCTTGCGCAGCGCCGAGGCGCCGATGCCGTTGGCAATGTTCGCGCCCATGGCTAGCTCCCCGCGGCGCAGGACTGCACCGCCTTGACGATGTTGTGGTAGCCGGTGCAGCGGCAGAAGTTGCCGTCGAGGCCGGCGCGGATCTGTTCTTCCGTAGGCTTGGGGTTGTCTTTCAGCAGCGCGGTGGCGCTCATCACCATGCCGGGCGTGCAGAAGCCGCATTGCAGCCCGTGGCACTCCTTGAAGGCCGCCTGCATCGGGTGCATGTCGCCGTTCGGCGCCGCCAGTCCCTCGATGGTGGTCACCTCGGCGCCCTGTGCCTGCACGGCGAGCAGGTTGCAGGACTTCACGGCGCGCCCGTCGAGGTGGATGGTGCAGGCGCCGCACTGGCCGGTGTCGCAGCCGACATGGGTGCCGGTCAGGCGCAGATGCTCGCGCAGGAACTGCACCAGCAGCGTGCGCGGATCGACCTCCGCCGCCACCGCCTTGCCGTTCACCGTGAGCGACAGCTTGACGTTCATGTGTGCCTCCTCCTGTTGCTTCTTATTGACTGGGCATGCCGTCCGCTCAGGCCGGCATGGCTGGCTGGAGGAAACGCGCCCTGACAGCGGCTCGAATGCCGCTTCTGCGCGCCGTCCCGGCCGTGGCGGGCCGGGAGTGCCGGCCGGACGGCGGCGTCTCCTCGCGTCCCGCGAGCATAGCCTTCTCGCCGGCAATTGTCATCGTGCCGCGCAAAAAACACGCGCGCCGCGACGGCAGGCGACGAGACCGCGGCCGGATCGAAGTGGAAGCTAGCTGATGCGCTCGACGAAGACCTGGACGCGGCCGCCGCAGGCCAGCCCGACTTCCCAGGCGCGCTCGTCGGAGACGCCGAATTCCAGCAGGCGCGGCTTGCCGTCGGCGATGGCGGCCAGCGCCTCGCCGATGACGGCGCCCTCGATACAGCCGCCCGAGACCGAGCCGACGAAGGCGCCGCCCTCCTCCACCGCCAGATGGCTGCCCTCGGGGCGCGGCGACGAGCCCCAGGTCTTGACCACGGTGGCCAGCGCCACGCCCTTGCCGGCGGCGCGCCAGCCCGCCAGGTGCTCGAACAGCGCGTCGTCGGTGGATTCGGCGGCTTTCTGGCCGTCGTCCGGCGCCGGCGGCGCCGCGTGCCCCGCCCCGGGCTTGAGGCGCTTGGCGATGCCGGTCGCCGCGCCATGCTCGGCGACGGCGTCGACCAGGGCGGCGACACCCTCGCCGCTGGTCGCCACGGTCTTCAGCACCTTGACCTTCCAGTCGCCGCGCCGGCGCAGTTTCGCCGCGGTCTTCAGATCGAGCACGGCGCGCTCGGCCTGCGCCAGGTCGGCCTTGTTCACCACCAGCAGGTCGGCGATCTCGATGATGCCGGCCTTGATCGCCTGCACGTCGTCGCCGAGGCCGGGCGGGCAGACGACGATGTTGGTGTCGGCGAAATCGCGAATCTCGACCTCCGACTGGCCGGCGCCGACCGTCTCGACGATGACGATGTCGTAGCCAACGGCGTCGAAGATGTCGATGACCCGTCCCGCCGTCTTCGACAGGCCGCCGAGGTGGCCGCGCGAGGCGACCGAGCGGATGAAGACATCCTCGCCGCCGCCGTGCTCGTCCATGCGCAGGCGGTCGCCGAGAATCGAGCCGCCGCTGATCGGGCTGGAGGGATCGACGGCGACGACGGCGACGCTGCGCCCGCGGCGGGCGTATTCGCCGAGCAGGGCGTTGATCAGGGTGGACTTGCCGGCACCGGGCGCGCCGGTGATGCCGACGACATGGGCGCGGCCGCGGCGCGGCGCCAGCTCGGCCATCAGTTCCTCGGCGCCGGGCCGGTCGTTTTCCAGCAGCGTGATCGCCCGCGCCAGCGCCGGCCGGGCGCGGCCAAGGATGGCATCCAGTTCGATGCCGCCAAAGGTTTTCAAGGAGCTTTCCTTTTCTTGCCTTGCAATATCCTGCATTTGATCAAATCTTGATGCAATACGTTGCAGCTTTTGAGCCGGCCGTGCTATATATCTGCGTGTTTTCGAACTGCCTGCACGAACCCCGATGAAGGATGCGTTTTTCGACGGCGCCGGCTGGCAGGCGATGCTGAGCCGCGAGGAGTTTCCGGCTTCGCCCGCCGCCATCGGCCTGCTGCGGCGCCAGGAGCATGCCTCGCGCCGCGGCACCCTGCTGTTGTGGCGCAGCGACGGCGGCAGTCTGCGCGCCGACTTCCGCGAGTATAACGGAACGCTCGACGCGGACATCGCCGTGCTGCTGGTGGCCGACGAAGACGCCCTCGGCCTCGTCCGCGACGGCGGTCTCGCCGCCCTGCCCGGCCTGATCCGCCGCGGCCGCCTGTCCCCGTACATCCTCAAGACCCTGCGCGAGCTCGAGGCCGCCGAGCTGGCCGACTTCATCGAGGACCTCGAACTGACGGAGCCGAAGCATTGATGGACGCCGTCACCACCAGCGCCTTCGGCCGGCTCGAATCCTGGCAGGCCATGCTCGACGGCCAGGCCGAGGTGTTCGCCGAGATGCTGCCCGGCGCCAGCGTCGCCATCGTGCCGCGCGCCGGCTCCGGCATCCAGCCCGGCCGCCGCGCCGCCGCGCTGAAGGCGGCCGCCGGCGGCGAAATGCTGCGCTGGGAAGTCGTGGCGGGCGGCGTCCGCGCCGCCCTCGTGCCCTTTCGCGGCCTGGGCGACGCCGGCGTCGACCTGCTGTTCGTCGCCGAGGACGAGGCTCTGGCGCGGCTGCGCGAGGACATCGGCGCCGGGACGCTCGCCTTGATGAAGCGCCAGTTGCGCGCCGGCGACATGATGTTCTTCGTCATGCGCAACAAGCACGAGCTGCAGGAGGCCGGCTACGAGGAGTTCCTCGACTCGCTCGGCCTCGCCTTCCTCGGAGCCTGCCGGTGATCTTCTACAATCCGGCCGGCGCCCCGGAGCTCGGCTGCGAGCACTGCGGCTGCCGCTGGTACGACCGCATGAACAACGCCTGCTACGAATGCGGCGCCGAGGTGACGCCGCAGATGCTGGCCGAGTACGAGCAGGCCCTGAAGGACTTCCTCGCCCGGCAGCAAGCGCCGGGCTGACACAGGGAGAGGAACGCCATGCTGCTGAAAGACAGGATCGCCATCGTCACCGGCGCCGGCCAGGGCATCGGCGCCGCCATCGCCGAAGCCTATGCCCGCGAGGGCGCGAAGGTCGCGGTGGTGGACATGAACGCCGCGGCAGCCGAGGCCGTCGCCGACCAGGTTCGTCGCAACGGCGGCGAGGCGCGCGGCTTCGCCTGCAACGTCGCCGAGCGCGAGTCGGTCGACGCCATGGCCGCCGCCGTCGCCACCGCCTGGGGCCGCGTCGACATCCTGGTGAACAACGCCGGCATCACGCGCACCGCCATGCTGCACAAGATGACGCCGGAGCAATGGCAGCAGGTGATCGACGTGCACATGAACGGCAGCTTCTGGTGCCTGCGCGCGGTGGTGAACGGCATGATCGAGCGCAAGTTCGGCCGCGTCATCAACGTCACCTCGACCGCCGGCCTGCTCGGCACCATCGGCCAGATCAACTACAGCGCCGCCAAGGCCGCCATCGCCGGCATGACCAAGTCGGCGGCCAGGGAGCTCGGCCGCCACGGCATCACGGTGAACGCCATCGCCCCCGGCGCGGCGACGCCGATGACCGAGGTGATCCGCACCGACGAGCGCTTCAAGGACAAGTACCTCGAGCGCATCCCGCTCGGCCGCTGGGCCGAGCCGCACGAGGTGGCGCCGGCCTTCGTCTTCCTCGCCTCGGACGGGGCGAGCTACATCACCGGTCAGATCCTCGCTGTCGACGGCGGGCTGACCATTCGCTAATTCCTTCACTACGGATACCGCCATGGCCCAGACCAAAGCCGCCTTCAAGTGGGAAGACCCGCTGCTGCTCGACCTGCAACTCAGCGAAGAGGAGCGCATGGTGCGCGACTCCGCCGCCCAATACTGCCAGGACAAGCTGGCGCCGCGCGTGCAGGAAGCCTTCCGCGCCGAGCGCACCGATCCGGCCATCTTCCGCGAGATGGGCGAGATGGGCCTGCTCGGCCCGACCATCGCGGCCGAGTACGGCGGCGCCGGCCTCAACTACGTCTGCTACGGCCTGATCGCGCGCGAGGTCGAGCGCATCGACTCCGGCTACCGCTCGATGATGAGCGTGCAGTCTTCCCTGGTGATGGTGCCGATCGACGCGTTCGGCAGCCAGGCGCAGAAGCAGAAATACCTGCCAAAGCTCGCCACCGGCGAGTGGATCGGCTGCTTCGGCCTGACCGAGCCCAACCACGGCTCCGACCCGGGCAGCATGGCCACTCGCGCCCGCCAGGTGAAGGGCGGCTATTCCCTCTCCGGCTCGAAGATGTGGATCACCAACTCGCCGATCGCCGACGTCTTCGTCGTCTGGGCCAAGACCGAGGACGGCATCATCCGCGGCTTCATCCTGGAGAAGGGCATGAAGGGCCTCTCCGCTCCGGCCATCCACGGCAAGGTCGGCCTGCGCGCCTCGATCACCGGCGAGATCGTCATGGACGAGGTGTTCGTGCCCGAGGAGAACCTGATGCCCGGCGTGCAGGGCCTGAAGGGTCCGTTCACCTGCCTCAACTCGGCGCGCTACGGCATCGCCTGGGGCGCGCTCGGCGCCGCCGAGGACTGCTGGTTCCGCGCCCGCCAGTACGTGCTCGACCGCAAGCAGTTCGGCCGCCCGCTCGCCGCCAACCAGCTGATCCAGAAGAAGCTCGCCGACATGCAGACCGAGATCACGCTCGGCCTGCAGGGCTGCCTGCGCCTCGGCCGCATGAAGGACGAGGGCGTCGCCGCCGTCGAGATCACCTCGATCATGAAGCGCAACTCCTGCGGCAAGGCGCTCGAGGTGGCGCGCCAGGCGCGTGACATGCTCGGCGGCAACGGCATCTCCGACGAGTTCGGCGTCATCCGCCACATGGTGAACCTCGAGGTGGTGAACACCTACGAGGGCACCCACGACATCCACGCCCTCATCCTCGGCCGGGCGCAGACCGGCATCGCCGCCTTCGGCGGCTGAGCCGCCGCGCTGTTCCCACCGCCGCGGGATGAGTGGAAAAAGCCGGCGCAAGCCGGCTTTTTCTTCTTGCGAGGCGCGCTACATCGTTCGCCGCGCTATGCTTAGGGCCTGATCACAATCAATCTATCGGTGCGAACGAATCTTTGCCGGTGCAGGGCAAGGCGCGGCGGCGCAGGCAGTGGTCATTCCACGACAAGCCGGCGCAACGCAGCCATGCGCCGGCAAAGACCCGTTCCCTTCGGGTTGCGGCCAAAAGCGCCGGCTGCGGCGTTGCGCTCCTCGTCAAGGGAGCGACCCTTGACTTCGTCGCGCGCCTGGCCGTCGACGCTTTTGGCTACAACGCATCCGACAGATTGACTGTGAACAGGCCCTGACCCATGATCGAACGACTGTTCCGCTGGCTGCTCTTCGCCGCCCTCCTAGCCGCCGCCCTGCTCGCCGTCTTCGTCGCCTGGTGGCTGGCCCTGCTGGTCGCCTTCGCGGTGCTGGCAGCGAGCGCGCTGCGCCGCCTGCTCGGCGGCGCGCCGGGCGGCAGCGCCTCCGATGCCGCCGGCAGCAGCATCATCGAGGGCGAATTCACCGAGGTGGCGGACGCAGGCCGCCGGCTCGACGAGCGCGACCGGACCCGGCCATGAGCGGCGGCAACGGACCGCGCCGCGTCCTCGTCACCGGCGCCAGCCGCGGCCTCGGCCGCGCCCTGGCCACGGAGTTCGCCCGACTCGGCCACGTCGTCGTCGGCTGCAGTCGCGGCGGCAAGCCGCTCGCCGCGCTGCAGGCCGAACTCGGCGCGCCGCACCGCTTCGATCGCGTCGATGTCGCCGACGACGCGGCGGTAAAGGCCTGGGCCGCGGAGGTGCTGGAATCCCATGGCGCGCCCGAGCTGCTGCTCAACAACGCCGCGCTGATCAACCGCAACGCGCCGCTGTGGCGCGTGCCCGCCGCCGAGTTCGACGCGTTGATCGACGTGAACCTCAAGGGCGTGGCCAACGTCCTGCGCCACTTCCTGCCAGCGATGATCAAGGCTGGCCGCGGCGTCATCGTCAATTTCAGCTCGGGCTGGGGACGCGCCGTCGACCCCGAGGTGGCGCCCTACTGCGCCAGCAAGTGGGCCGTCGAGGGCCTGACGCGGGCGCTGGCCGAGGAACTGCCGGCCGGCATGGCCGCCGTGCCGCTCAATCCGGGCACCATCGACACCGACATGCTGCGCAGCTGCTTCGGTGACGGTGCCGCCGGCTATCCCACTCCGGATCTATGGGCGCGCAAGGCCGTGCCCTTCCTGCTCGCGCTCGGCCCGCGCCACAACGGCAAGCCGCTGACGGTGGCCTGACGTCTCGCTTAATTGTGGCGTCAGTGCCGATCAGGTGCTGAACTCGGCCAGCTTGCCTTTTACCGCGTTGGCGACTTTCTCCAGCTTGTCCGCCAGGCCAAAGATCTCCTCGACGTTGCGGGCATTCGACTGCGACATCTTGCCGAGACTTTCGATCTTTTCGACATTTTCCCGCGCACGCTCCTGCACTGCCGAGGAGACTTCGGCGGTCCTTCCCACGAGCTGGGATACACTGTTGATGAGATCAGCCGTTTCCACCACAGCTTTCTCGGTTTTTTGCGACCTCTCCGTCAGCTCCTGATACATGGCCACGTGGCGGGTCATGTCCGTGCGAGCTTCGGCTATCGACCGGTTGATGGCGCCGATCGTCTCGTTGATCTCGCTCAGGCTGTTCTGCGTTCGCTCGGCAAGACCGCGAACCTCGTCGGCCACCACGGCAAAACCCCTGCCCTGCTCACCGGCGCGCGCCGCCTCGATGGCGGCATTCAGGGCCAACAGGTTGGTCTGATCGGCGATGCCGGCGACCACCGTAAGGATCTTCTTGGCCTGCTCGGCGCTTTGTGAAAGCGCATCGAGCTTCGCCGAAAGCCCGGCATTGGCCTCCATCTGCGCGCGAACGGCCTCGCTGATCTCGAGGAAATCCGCGCGCATCAGGCCGAGCTTGCCTTGGACCAGCTCCGTCTCCTGGCGGCTCGTCGCCGCTTCGGCGGCAAGCGATTCCACCAGCGACCCGATTCTGCTGCTGTTGCCGCTCGCCTCGCTGACGACAGTATTCTGATCGGCCAGCCGCTGGGCAATGTCGCGCGACATGCGCTCCATGTGCGCCGCCACCTCGACGTTTTCCTCGGAAGTGCGCTTCACGTCGTCCAGCGCCTTGCGGATGCTGTTGCGAAAGCCGTCGATGACTTCGAGCATCTGAGCGATCTCGGCACTGAAGCGGACATCCACCTCGCAGCCGCGCGAGAGATCTTTTCGCGAGAACTGCGCCATGTAGGCTGCGACCTGGCGCTGCAACACGACGCCCCAGCGTTTTTCATCCAGGTCGTGAAAAACGATCACGCCAGCGATCAAATATTGAATCAGTTGCCCGATCCAGTCTGATGTGAAGAAATAGGCATTGACGACCAGCAAAACGATGCCGATCCAATGCACCAACCTCATCCGCAAAAACAGTGAATGCATGTCCGGACCTCCATTGATCAGGCCATCTTCCATGCATTTACGGTCTTTTTGGAAAAACCTGAAGCCTTAGCGATCAGGGCGATTCTGACTTTGCCAAAAAATAATATATTTATTTACAGGAACTTAGATGATTGCACCCCTTCACAGGAATGAGCGCCCATTACTTCAAGTCGATATGCTCATCCCTCGCGTTGCGAGGGGCCACCCTGCGAGCGTCCTGCGCATTCCTCCCACTGGTCGGAGCGCTGGTCGAACCGAGGGGTTCTGCTGCACCCGCGGACACAAGCCAAATAAAAAACCGCCCTGAGGCGGTTTTTGTTTGGCGTCCCCACGGGGATTCGAACCCCGGTTACCGCCGTGAAAGGGCGATGTCCTAGGCCTCTAGACGATGGGGACTCGAGGATTGCCTCGAAAGTCGTAGTGTCTGGTGGTGGAGGTAAGCGGGATCGAACCGCTGACCTCTTGCATGCCATGCAAGCGCTCTCCCAGCTGAGCTATACCCCCACAGAGGAGCGCGCATTATACGGAGGCCCGTCGGGCTTGTAAAGCTGGCGGCGCCCTCACAGCAGCTTGCCCGGGTTCATCAGGCCGCGCGGGTCGAGCGTCCGCTTGACGGCGCGCATCAGGTCCATCTCGACCGCGCTCTTGTAGCGCAGGATCTCGCCGCGCTTCAACAGGCCGATGCCGTGCTCGGCCGAGATCGTGCCGCCGAGCTCGGCGACGAGGTCGTGCACGACGCGGTTGGCCTGCTCGCTGCGCGCCAGCAGCTCACGGTTGGCCTCGGCCTGCGGCCGCGACAGGTTGTAGTGCAGGTTGCCGTCGCCGGCGTGGCCGAAGGCAACGATGCGCGTGCCGGGAAAGGCGCCGGCGAGAGCGGCCTCGGCGCGGGAGAGGAACTCGGCGATGCGCGAGCGCGGCACGCCGATGTCGTGCTTGATGCTGACACCCTCGCGCCGCTCCGCCTCGGGGATGCTCTCGCGCAGGAACCACAGCGCCTGGCGTTGGGCGAGGTCCTGCGCCACGACAGCATCGTTGGCGCGTCCGTCAGCGAACTGGGCGGCGAGCGCCGCCTCGAGGCTGGCGCCGAGGTCGAGGCCGGCCGCCTGATCAGTCAGTTCGACGAGGGCGTACCAGGGCGCGGCGGCGGCGAGTGGATCGCGCGCCGCCGGGACATGGGCCAGCACCAGATCGAGGGCGGCGCGCGAGACCAGCTCGAAGGCGCTGACGCGCTCGCCGCAGTCTTCCTGCAGGCGCGCCAGCAGCTCGACGGCGGCCGCCGCGTCGGGCAGCGCCACCCAGGCGGTGGCGCGGCTGCGCGGCAGCGGGAACAGCTTGAGCACCGCCGCCGTGATCAGGCCGAGCGTGCCCTCGGCGCCGATGAACAGCTGCTTCAGGTCGTAGCCGGTGTTGTCCTTGCGCAGCCCGCGCAGCCCGTCCCAGACGCGGCCGTCGGGCAGCACCACCTCGAGGCCCAGCGTCAGCTCGCGCATGTTGCCGTAGCGCAGCACGGCGACGCCGCCGGCGTTGCTGGACAGGTTGCCGCCGATCTCGCAGCTGCCCTCCGAAGCGAGCGAGAGGGGAAAAAGCCGGCCGGCGTCCCAAGCCGCCGCCTGCACCTCGGCCAGCAGGCAGCCGGCCTCGGCCGTCAGCGTGTTGTTGGCGGCGTCGATGCCACGGATGCGCCGCAGGCGCGCCAGGCTGATCACCACCTCACCGCCGTCCTCGCGTGGCGTGGCGCCGCCGACGAGGCCGGTATTGCCGCCCTGCGGCACCATCGCCACGCCCTCGCCGGCGCACAGCGCGACGACGGCAGCCGCCTCGGCGGTCGATGCCGGCTTGACGACGCAGCGCGCGCGGCCGCGGTAGCGACCGCGCCAGTCGACGAGATGGGGCTCGGCCTCGGCGCCAGCGAGCACGCCTGCCTCGCCGACGAGGGCGGCGAGACGCCCGAGGAAGGCGGCGTCGCTCACGGCTCGACGACCTCCGCGTAGAGGTCGTGAGCGTCACTGTCGGTGACGCGCACGCGGGCGAATTCGCCAACCGGCAGCCGCTCGCCGCCGGGGATGTGCACCAGGCCGTCGATCTCCGGCGCGTCGGCGGCGCTGCGCGCCCGCGCGCCCTCCTCGTCCGCCTCCTCGACCAGCACCACGATCTCGCGGCCGATCTTGCCCTCGAGCCGCCGTGCGCTGATCTCCTCCTGCAGTTGCAGCAGGCGGTCGCGGCGCTCCTCGCGCAATGCCTGCGGCAGCGGGTCGGGCAGCCGGTTGGCCTCGGCGCCGGCCACCGGCGAGTAGGCGAAGGCGCCGACGCGGTCGAGCTGGGCTTCCTCGAGGAACTCCAGCAGCCTCTCGAAGTCCTCCTCGCTCTCGCCCGGGAAGCCGGTGATGAAGGTGCTGCGGATCGTCAGCTCGGGACAGGCGGCGCGCCAGGCGCGGATGCGTGCCAGCATGTTCTCGCTGCGCGCCGGGCGCTTCATCAGGCGCAGGATGCGCGGGCTGGCGTGCTGGAAGGGCACGTCGAGGTAGGGCAGGATCCTGCCCTCGGCCATCAGCGGGATCAGGCCGTCGACGGACGGATAGGGATAGACATAGTGCAGGCGCACCCAGACGCCCAGCTCGCCCAGCGCCCGCGCCAGCTCGAGCAGGCGCGTCTTCAGCGGCCGGCCGCCGTGGAAGCCGGTGCGGTAGCGCACGTCGGCGCCGTAGGCGCTGGTGTCCTGCGAGACGACGATCAGCTCGCGCACGCCGGCGGCCGCCAGCTGCTCGGCCTCGCGCAGAATATCGCCGACGGGGCGGCTCGCCAGCGGCCCGCGCAGCTGCGGGATGATGCAGAAGCTGCAGCGATGGTCGCAGCCCTCGGAGATCTTCAGGTAGGCGTAGTGGCGCGGCGTCAGGCGGATGCCCTGCGGCGGCACCAGGTCGACGAAGGGGTCGTGCGGCCGCGGCAGGTGGCGATGCACCGCCTGCATCACCTCCTCGGTGGACTGCGGTCCGGTGACGGCCAGCACCTGCGGGTGGGCGGCCAGCACGACGTCCTCGCGCGCACCGAGGCAGCCGGTGACGATGACGCGCCCGTTCTCGGCCAGCGCCTCGCCGATGGCGTCGAGCGATTCGGCCACGGCGGCGTCGATGAAGCCGCAGGTATTGACGATGACGAGGTCGGCGCCGTCGTGCTCGGGCGCCAGCTCGTAGCCCTCGGCGCGCAGCCGGGTCAGGATGCGCTCGGCATCGACCGTCGCCTTCGGGCAGCCGAGCGCGACGAAGCCGACGCGGGGGACGGGGTTCTTGCGGGCCATGCGGCTGGGCGGAGCGGCGCCGGCGCGGATGCGCCGGCCCGGCTCACTTCCTGGCGGGCGGCTCGTCGTCACCCTCCCCCTTGCCGCCCGGCTTGGCCGGCGGCGCGGCGAAATTCGGGAACTGGAAGCCGGCCAGCATGTTGCGCGTCTGGTTGCCGATCTGCTCCTGCATCTGCATGAACAGGTTCTTCGACTGCTCCATGTAGGCGCCCATCATGCTCTGCATGGCCGGTCCCTGGAAGTTGAGGAACTGCGCCCACAGGTCCTTGCTGGACGGGTTGTTCTCGCCGTAGAGCAGGCGCGCCTGCTCCTGCAGCTTGGCCTGCATGTCGGCGAAGGCCTTGATGTTGCCCTCGAGGTACTTGCCCATCATGCCCTGCATGGCGTTGCCGTAGAAGCGGATCATCTGCGACAGCAGGTCGCTGGTGAACATCGGCATGCCGCCGGTTTCCTCCTCGAGGATGATCTGCAGCAGGATGCTGCGCGT
>CAUJIV010000026.1 GCA_963205435.1 Pseudomonadota bacterium | reverse complement strand
AGGCATCCGCCTGCGCGGGCTCGAGCCGGAGGTGGTCGAGCTGGGCGCCGGCATCGCCGAGTCCGACCTGGTGGTGCACGACGAGGCCGCCGCGCACGGCGCGCTGGCCTTCTTCCTGTCGCAGTTCGACGCGCCGCAGTTTCCGGTGCCGCTCGGCGTCTTCCGCGCCGTCGACGCGCCGGCCTACGAGGAGCTGAACCGGCAGCTGCATGCCGCGGCGCGCGCGCGCCGCGGCCCCGGCAAGCTGGCGGACCTGTTCAACCGCGGCGATACCTGGACCATCAAGTAGGCATGGTATCGCCTGGCGGTAAGGCCGCCCCCGCGAGAGGGACGCAGCTGAGCGCAGCATGACGCTTGCCGCCTCGGTCGCCGACTACCGCCTGCTGGCGCGGCGGCGCCTGCCGCGCGCGCTGTTCGACTACATAGACGGCGGCGCCGGCAACGAGCTGACCCTGGCCGCCAATCGCGCCGATCTCGACGCGCTCAGGCTGCGCCAGCGCGTCCTGCGCGGCGTCGCCGCCGCCGGCACCGCGGTCGAGGTGCTTGGCCAGAAGCTCGCCCAGCCGGTGATCCTCGGCCCGGTCGGCCTCGCCGGCCTCTACGCGCGCCGCGGCGAGGCGCAGGCGGCGCGCGCGGCGGCGGCGGCCGGCGTGCCGTTCTGCCTCAGCACCGTCTCCATCTGCTCGATCGAGGAGGTGGCGGCGGCCAGCCCGGCGCCGTTCTGGTTCCAGCTCTACGTCATCCGCGACCGCGGCTATGCCCGCGAGCTGCTGGCGCGCGCCCGGGCGGCCGGCTGCGCGACGCTGGTGTTCACCGTGGACCTGCCGGTGTTCGCCACGCGCTACCGCGACGTGCGCAACGGCATGGCCGGCAGCGCCACCCTCGGCATGCGGCTGGCGCGGGCCTGGGACGCCGTGCGGCACGCCGGCTGGCTGCTCGACGTGCCGCTCGGCGGCCGGCCGCTGACCTTCGGCAACCTGGCGCGCGCCGTCCCCTCGGCGAGGAGCCTCGAGGCGATGAAGGGCTGGGTAGACGCCCAGTTCGACCCGGCCATCGCCTGGCGCGACCTCGGCTGGCTGCGCGAGCAGTGGCCGGGCAGCATCCTCATCAAGGGCGTGCTCGACGTCGACGACGCGCGCGCCGCCGCCGGCATCGGCGCCGACGGCGTGCTGGTTTCCAACCATGGCGGGCGCCAGCTCGACGGCGCTCCCTCGGCCATCTCGGTCCTGCCGCGCATCGTCGAGGCGGTCGGCGACCGGCTCGAAGTGCTCGTCGATGGCGGCATCCGCAGCGGCCAGGACGTCGCCAAGGCGCTGGCCTGCGGCGCCCGGGCGGTGATGATCGGCCGCGCCTGGGCCTATGCGCTGGCGGCGCGCGGCGAGGCCGGCGTGGGCGAGGTGCTGGCCCTGCTCAGGCGCGAACTCGAGGTGACCCTGATGCTGCTCGGCGTCGAGGGCGCCGGGCAGGTCGACGCGACTGCGCTGGACGGCGCGGGCGGGGTCTGAAGGCGGGGCCGGCGCCGCTCTTGGTCGGCGGGCGGTTTTCGTGATAAAAACGGCTTGCCGAAGGGCTGGCGGCAGTCGCCGTGGCCATCGCGCAAGCACACCGAAGGAGCGTTCAATGGCAGGCAAGGCCAGGAAATCCCAACCGCCGGGCAATTACCGCATGCTGACCGCGATCTGGCTGATCGGGTCGGCGCTGCTCGCCTATCCGGCGTGGACCTGGCTCGTCTCGCTCGGCCTCAACAAGGCGATCGCCGCCACCATCGTCTTCGTCGGCATCTGCCTGCTCTACGACATTCCGCACCGCGCCCGCGTCCGGGCGGAGAACGAGGAGGCCCGGCGCAAGGCGAGCCGTTGGCAGGGCCGGAGTTATTGAAAACCAGAGGGGCGTGGCAAGTCGGCGTCGCAGCGGCCCGACTGCAAGCGCCAGCCACACCTGACGCCCTGCGGCGCATGGCGGAGCCGCGGTGGCAGGGCCGTCAGTAGAGAACTTCCTGCCAGCGCCCCGCGCCCATGATTTTACGTTTCGTGGCGGTCCAGGCCTGCGGGCCGCCGGCCATGGCGGTGACGGCCTGGTCCACCATCGCCTGCATGGCCTGGGGGCCGGCGAGGAAGACGCGCGTGTCGGCGCCCTGCAGCATGTCCCACACCTCGGCGGCGTTGCGCTCGAGCGCCTGCGCCATGGCCACCGGTTCGGCGAAGTGCGGGCGCGGGCTTACCGCCTGGAAGGCGCGGAAGGTGGCCTGGTCGTAATAGAGGGCAAGGTCCTTGTTCTCTTCGTTCATGTAGAGCATCTCGAGGCCGCTGCGCGCGCCGTGGAAGAGGCGCACGCGCCCCTGCCAGCCGCGATGGCCGCGATAGATATCGCGCACCAGACCGCGAAAGGGCGCGATGCCGGTGCCCATGCCGATCATGAGAATGTCGGCCTGCGGGTTGGCGGGGACGCTAAACGGGTAGCCGATCGGGCCGGCGAAACGGATCTCCCCGCCGGGACGCAGATCGCACAGGAAGTTCGAGGCGACGCCGGGATATTCCTGGCCGCTGAAATCGTCGACGTAGTGGCAGCGCCGCACGCAGAGGGTGAATGCGGTGGCATCGTTGCCGGCGTCATCGACCTCGGCCAGCGAATAGAGGCGGGCGTGCGCCGCATTGCCGAATTGACCGGGCGCGAGGACGCGGATGCACTGGCCGCCGCGGCCATCGAAGCCGAGATCTTCGGTGCGGAACACCAGGTTGCGCACCTCTTCCGGCGAATCGGCCGGCGTGATGCGCTCGGAGCGCAGCAGCCGGGCGGAAAACGGGCGCTCTTCGTCGTCTTGCTGCGGGATCGTCATGACCATTCCCCTCGTCGTGTCGAGCCGCCATTGTAGCCGGCGGCCGGCCGAAAAGCCCCGCCTCGCCAGCGGCGACGCCAGCCGCTGACGGCGCCTCAGAGCGCGACCGTGTCGGCGATTTCCCTGAAGCCGGGAATCTGGTCGAAATTCATGTAGCGGTAGATGTCGCCCGCCTTCTGGTTGACGACGCTCACCTGCTCCAGGTACTCCGCCGCGCTGGGGATGCGGCCGAGCAGGGCGCACACCGCGGCGAGCTCGGCCGAGCCGAGATAGACGCGCGTGTCGATGCCGAGGCGGTTTGGGAAGTTGCGCGTCGAGGTCGACATGGCGGTCGAGCCCTTGCGGATCTGCGCCTGGTTGCCCATGCACAGCGAGCAACCCGGCATCTCCATGCGCGCGCCGCTCCTGCCGAGGATGGCGTAATAGCCTTCCTCGTTGAGGATCATGGCGTCCATCTTGGTCGGTGGCGCCACCCACAGGCGGGCGGGCAGGTCGCTCTTGCCGTTGAGCACCTGGCCGGCGGCGCGGAAGTGGCCGATGTTGGTCATGCACGAGCCGATGAACACCTCGTCGATGCGGTCGCCGGCCACCTCGGAGAGCAGCTTGACATCGTCCGGGTCGTTCGGGCAGGCGACGATCGGCTCCCTGATCTCGTTCATGTCGATCTCGATGACGGCGGCGTACTCGGCGTCGGCGTCGGCGGCGAGCAACCGCGGCTCGGCGATCCACGCCTGCATCGCCTGGATGCGACGCTCGAGCGCGCGCCGGTCGCGGTAGCCCTTGGCGATCATCCACTTCATCAGCACGATGTTCGAGCGCATGTACTCGATGATCGGCGCCTTGTCGAGATGCACCGTGCAGGCGGCGGCCGAGCGCTCGGCCGAGGCGTCGGTCAGCTCGAAGGCCTGCTCGACCTTGAGGTCGGGCAGGCCCTCGATCTCGAGGATGCGGCCGGAGAAGACGTTCTTCTTGTTCTTCTTCTCGACGGTGAGCAGCCCCTGCTGGAGGGCGTAGTAGGGGATGGCGTTGACCATGTCGCGCAGCGTGACGCCGGGCTGCAGACGGCCCGTGAAGCGCACCAGCCCCGACTCGGGCATGTCGAGCGGCATGACGCCGGTGGCGGCGGCGAAGGCGACCAGGCCCGAGCCGGCGGGGAAGGAGATGCCGATCGGGAAGCGCGTGTGCGAGTCGCCGCCGGTGCCGACCGTGTCGGGCAGCAGCAGCCGGTTCAGCCAGGAGTGGATGACGCCGTCGCCCGGGTGCAGCGAGACGCCGCCGCGCGTCGAGATGAAGCCGGGCAGCTCGCGGTGCATCTTGACATCGACCAGCTTCGGGTAGGCGGCGGTGTGGCAGAAGGACTGCATCACCATGTCGGCGGAGAAGCCGAGGCAGGCGAGGTCCTTCAGCTCGTCGCGCGTCATCGGCCCGGTGGTGTCCTGCGAGCCGACGGTGGTCATGCGCGGCTCGCAGTAGGTGCCCGGGCGGATGCCCTTGCCCTCGGGAAGGCCGCAGGCGCGGCCGACGATTTTCTGCGCCAGGGTGAAGCCGCGCCCGCTGTCGGCGACGGCCTGCGGCAGGCGGAACAGGGTCGAGGCCGGCAGGCCGAGCGCCTCGCGGGCGCGCGCCGTCAGGCCGCGGCCGATGATCAGGTTGATGCGCCCGCCGGCGCGCACCTCGTCGAGCAGCACCTCGGACTTGTAGGCGAAGGTGGCGATCACCTCGCCGTTCTTCTCGATCCTTTTTTCATAGGGAAAGATGTCGATGACGTCGCCCATGGCCATGCGGCTGACGTCGCACTCGATGGGGAAGGCGCCGGCGTCTTCCTGGGTGTTGAAGAAGATCGGCGCGATCTTGCCGCCGAGGCAGAAGCCGCCGTAGCGCTTGTTCGGCACATAGGGGATGTCCTCGCCGGTCCACCAGATGACCGAGTTGGTGGCCGACTTGCGCGAGGAGCCGGTGCCGACGACGTCGCCGACGTAGGCGACCGGGTGGCCCTTCTTTTTCAGCTCGGCGATGAGGCCGATCGGGCCGCGCTCGCCGGGCTTCTCCGGCGCGATGCCCTCGCGCGGGTTCTTCAGCATGGCCAGCGCGTGCAGCGGGATGTCGGGCCGGCTCCAGGCGTCCGGCGCCGGCGAGAGGTCGTCGGTGTTGGTCTCGCCGGCGACCTTGAAGACGGTGACGCTGATCTTTCGCGGCAGGTCGGGGCGCGAAGTGAACCACTCGGCGTCGGCCCACGACTGCATCACCGCGCGGGCGTTGGCGCTGCCCTGGCGCGCCTTCTCGGCGACGTCGTGGAAGTAGTCGAACATCAGCAGCGTGCCCTTCAGCCCGTTGGCGGCGACCGCGCCGACGGCGGCGTCGTCGAGCAGGTCGATCAGCGGCTTGACGTTGTAGCCGCCGAGCATGGTGCCGAGCAGCTCGGTCGCCTTCTCGCGCGTGATCAGCGCGCACGCCGTCTCGCCGCGGGCGACCCCGGCGAGGAAGGCGGCCTTGACCTTGGCAGCGTTGTCCACCCCGGCCGGCACGCGGTGGGCGAGCAGGTCGAGGAGGAAAGCCTCCTCGCCCTTGGGCGGGTTCTGCAGCAGCGCGACCAGTTGCTCCGTCTGCTCGGCGCTGAGGGGCAGGGGCGGGATGCCGAGGGCGGCGCGCTCGGCGGCATGGGCACGGTAGGCTTCCAGCACGGATGGTTCCTCTCGATCAGGGTGATTGCGGCGGGGCGGAAAAGAACTGCTGCCGAATGCCGGCCGGCAGGGTCATGCCGGTAGCCTGGGCGCGGGCCAGCAGTTCCCAGTAATAGCGGTAGGAGGCGCGGTCATGCAGATGGCCATCATGGCGGATCGGCCCCCAGTCGGCGTCCTGGGCGGCCATGAGGATGCCGCACGCCTCATTGACTTCGCCGAAATCCGGCCGCATGGCGTCGACGATCGGCTGCACCTGGTTCGGGTGGATGCTCCACATGCGCAGGTAGCCGAACTGCTCGCGTGCCCGGCGGGCGTCGGCGAAGACGGCGCGCGTGTCGTGCAGCTCGGTGGTGATGTTGTGCGCCGGTACCAGTCCGTGGCCGAGGGCGGCGGCGGCGATCGCCGCCTTGGCGCGCGCCACCAGCGGATGCTCGAACTGCCCGGGGCTCTTCATGGCCGCGGCGGGGATGGCGCCGTGGTGGGCGCTGACGAAGTCCATCAGGCCGAAGTCGAGCGTCTCGACGCCGGGCAGCGCGGCGATCTGCTCGACCTCGCGCAGGGCGCCATGCGTCTCGATCAGCACATGCGCCGGCAGGGCGCGCTCGATGCCGTTTCTTTGCGCGATTTCGGCCAGCGCCGCAAGCTGGATCTGCACGTCCGAGCAGCCGCCGGCCTTCGGCAGGGTGACATAGGCAAGGCGGTGGCCGGCCTTGCCGACGATGATCTCGAGGTCGTCGCGCCACTGCGGGTGGCGGATGTCGTGGATGCGCGCGCCGGCGCGGCCGAAGCGGTTGTCGGCCGAGGCGATCGCCGCGGCGACCATCTCGGCGTGGGCCGATTCGGCGCCGGCCGGCGCGCCGTCCTCGCAATCGCAGGTGACGTCGAAAATCGGCCCGAGCGCCTGCTGCAGCGCGAAGGCCTTGCCGATCAGCCGTTCGCTGCCGGCAAAGTGCTCGCAGGCGGGCAGGGCGGGGAAGGGCTTGACGTCGGCATACAGCACCGCGGAAGGGTGCCGCGCTGTCGCCACCTCGCGCGCTCCCGCCGGCGGCTTCTCAGCCGAGCAGGGCGGCGACGCCGGCCTGCTCCTCCTTCAACTCGGCCAGCGTCTTGTCCATCATGCCGCGGGAGAAGTCGTCGATGGCCAGCCCTGTGACGCGGGCGTATTCGCCGCCGGCGCAGGTGACCGGCACGCCGTAGATGATATCCGGCGGGATGCCGTAGGTGCCGTCGGACGGGATGCCCATGGTGACCCACTTGCCATTCGTGCCGAGCGCCCAGTCGCGCATGTGGTCGATGGCGGCATTGGCGGCGGAAGCGGCCGAGGAGGCGCCGCGCGCCTCGATGATGGCGGCGCCGCGCTTGCCGATCTTCGGGATGTACTCGTTGCGGTACCAGGCCTCGTCATTGACTACCTGCGGCGCCGGCTGGCCGGCGACGGTGCAGAAGCGGATGTCCGGATACATGGTCGGCGAATGGTTGCCCCAGACGATCATCTTCTCGATGTCGGTGACCGCCTTGCCGGTGCGCGCGGCCAGCTGGGAGACGGCGCGGTTGTGGTCGAGGCGCAGCATGGCGGTGAAGTTCTTCTTCGGCAGATCCGGGGCCGAGCGCATGGCGATGTGGGCGTTGGTGTTGGCCGGGTTGCCGACCACCAGCACGCGCACCTCGCGCGAGGCGGCGGCGTTGAGCGCCTTGCCCTGCTCGATGAAGATCTTGGCGTTTTCCAGCAGCAGGTCCTTGCGCTCCATGCCGGGGCCGCGCGGTCGGGCGCCGACCAGCAGGGCGTAGTCGCTGTCCTTGAAGGCGACCAGCGGATCGGCGGTGCCGACCATGCCGGCGAGCAGCGGGAAGGCGCAGTCCTCCAGTTCCATCATGACGCCCTTCAGGGCGGCCTGGGCCTTGTCCATCGGCAGTTCGAGCATCTGTAGGATGACAGGCTGGTCCTTGCCGAGCATTTCGCCGCTGGCGATGCGATAGAGCAGGGCGTAGCCGATCTGGCCGGCAGCGCCGGTGACGGTGACACGAACGGGGGCTTTGGCCATGAAAGAATATCCTCGAACAGGGTTGCGACAGGACCGGCTCAGGGTCGGGAGGGAACAGACACGGAGGTATCCTCCGACACGGAAAGATGATATTGCCCTTTAAAAACCATGTCAAATTAGATTAGATATCTTATGTAAGACATATATATATCTATAGACCTTGAGGCTTATTTATGCTGAAATTCGTTCATGTCGCAAGCTTCGCCTGTTTTCAGCCCGCTCTATCGGCAGATCAAGGATTTGATCCTGCGCGAACTCGCCTCGGGTGAATGGCGTCCTGGCGAAGTCATTCCAAGTGAAGCGGAGCTGGCGCTGCGCTTCAATGTCAGCCAGGGCACGGTGCGCAAGGCGATCGACGAGATGGCGGCGGAAAACCTGCTCGTTCGCCGCCAGGGCAAGGGCACTTTCGTCGCCACGCACAACGATCCGCGCGCCTTCTTTCGCTTTCTGCGCATCGTGCCGAACGAAGGCGGCGTTGCCGTGCCGCACAGCGTGCCGCTGGAATGCTGGCGGGCGAAGGCCGGCCAGGAGGCGGCCCGCCTCCTCGAAATCCCTCCCGGCAGCCCGATCATCATCGTCAGCCGGCTGCTCGAGTTCGGCGGCAGGCCGGTCGTCCTCGACGAGATCTACCTGCCGGGCGAGACCTTCCAGGGCATGACGCTGGAGATGCTGCAGGAGAGCCAGGAATCGCTCTACACGCTGTTCGAGACGCGCTTCGGCGTGCGCATGATCCGCGCCGAAGAGCGCCTGCGCGCGGTGGCCGCCGATCGCAATTCGGCCGAGCGGCTGAAGGTTGGCGAGGGAGCTCCGCTGCTCTCCGTCGAGCGCATCACCTACACCTATGGCGACAAGCCGGTCGAATGGCGGCGCGGGCTCTATTCGACGGTCAGCCATTACTATCTGAACGAGCTGAGTTGAGCATTTTTTCGGCTGCCGGAGCGGGCCGGCCGCCGGGAAAAGTTATAATTGCAGGCTTGCTGGACCAGCGCGATGCCGGATGCGGCACCGCCGAGCGCAGAGGAACGCCCATGACAGAAACGGCCACCAAGAAGGAACGTCCGAAACATCTCGATCTCAGGGTCATCCGCCAGCCGATCCCGGCGATCGCCTCGATCCTGCACCGGATCGGCGGCATGGGGATGTTCCTGCTGCTGCCCTTCCTGCTCTATCTGCTGCAGCTGAGCCTCGGCTCGGCGGAGGACTTCGAGGCCTTCAAGGCCGTCGCCGGCCACCCGCTGGCGAAGCTGGTCTTCATCGGCCTCCTCTGGGCCTTCCTGCATCACTTCCTGATGGGCATCCGCATCCTGTTCCTCGATCTCAACATCGCCACCGACCTCAAGCCGGCCCGCGCCACCGCCAAGGCAGTCGTGGCGCTGAGCCTCGTCCTGACCGTCCTGCTGGGAGCCCTGCTATGGTGAGCAAGATCGTCGTCGGCGCGCACTACGGCCTCAAGGACTGGCTGCTGCAGCGCTTCACCGCCGCGTACATGGCGGCCTTCAGCCTCGTCTTCGCCGCGCTGCTGGCCAGCCGCTGGCCGCTCGACCAGCAAGCCTGGCGCGCGCTGATGGAAGGCGGCGTCATGCGCTTCTTCGCCTTCATCTTCATCCTGTGCCTGATGGTCCACGCCTGGGTGGGCGTGCGCGACACCTGGATGGATTACGTCAGGCCGACCGGCCTCACCCTGGCCATGCACGTGCTGACGGCGCTGGCCCTGACCGGCTATGCCGGCTGGGCCCTGTCGATTCTCTGGAGGCTGTAAGAGTGGACATCAGCAAACGCACTTTCGACGCGGTCATCGTCGGCGCCGGCGGCGCCGGCCTGCGCGCGGCCATCCAGCTGTCCGAATCCGGCCTGAAGACGGCCGTGCTGACCAAGGTATTCCCGACGCGCTCGCATACCGTCGCGGCGCAAGGCGGCGTCGCCGCCAGCCTCGGCAATTCCGAGGAGGATCACTGGCACTGGCACATGTACGACACGGTCAAGGGCTCCGACTGGCTGGGTGACCAGGACGCCATCGAGTTCATGTGCCGCAAGGCCAACGAGGTGGTGATCGAGCTCGAGCACTACGGCATGCCCTTCGACCGCACCGAGGCCGGCCGCATCTACCAGCGGCCTTTCGGCGGCCACATGTCGAACTTCGGCGAGAAGCCGGTGCGCCGCTCCTGCGCCGCCGCCGACCGCACCGGCCATGCCATGCTGCACGCCCTCTACCAGAGGAACGTCCGCGCCAACACCCAGTTCTTCGTCGAATGGATGGCGCTCGACCTGATCCGCGATGCCGACGGCGACGTGCTCGGCGTCACCGCGCTGGAAATGGAGACCGGCGAGATCGTCGCCTTCCAGGCCAAGGCGACCATTTTCGCCACCGGCGGCGCCGGGCGCATCTTCCATTCCTCGACCAACGCCTTCATCAACACCGGCGACGGCCTCGGCATGGCGGCGCGCGCCGGCATCCCGCTCGAGGACATGGAGTTCTCGCAGTACCACCCGACCGGCGTCGACGCCGCCGGCGTGCTGATCACCGAGGGCGTGCGCGGCGAGGGCGGCATCCAGCGCAACAGCAGCGGCGAGCGCTTCATGGAGCGTTACGCGCCCAACGCCAAGGATCTCGCCTCGCGCGACGTCGTCTCGCGCGCCATGGTCACCGAGATCAACGAGGGCCGCGGCTGCGGGCCGCACAAGGACTACGTCCAGCTCGATCTCAGCCACCTCGACCCGCAGGTGATCATGCATCGCCTGCCGGGCATCCGCGAGATCTCGATCCAGTTCGCCGGCGCCGACCCGATCCGCGAGCCGATCCCGGTGGTGCCCACCGCTCATTACCAGATGGGCGGCATCCCGACCAACCACCACGGTCGCGTCGTCATGCCGCGCGACGGCGACGCCAATGCGCCGGTCACCGGCTTCTACGCCGCCGGCGAGTGCGCCTGCACCTCGGTGCACGGCGCCAACCGCCTCGGCACCAACTCGCTGCTCGACCTGCTGGTGTTCGGCAAGTCCTCGGGCGAATCGGCCAGCGAGGACGTGCGCCGCATGCCGAAGGCGCACAAGCCGCTGCCGCAGGAGGCGCTCGAGCGCAGCGTCGAGCGCGTGCGCCGGCTCGACGCGCAGCAGGGCGGCGCCGACGTGCACGAGACGCGCCTTGCCCTGCAACGCACCATGCAGAACCATTGCGGCGTGTTCCGCTTCGCCGACAGGCTGAAGGAGGGCGTCAGCCGCATCCTCGAGGTGCAGCGCGACGTGCAGAGGACGGCGATCGGCGACAAGTCGAAAGTCTTCAACACCGCCCGCGTCGAGGCGCTCGAGCTCGACAACCTGATCGAGGTGGCGGTCGCCACCCTGGTCTCGGCCGAGGCGCGCAAGGAGTCGCGTGGCGCCCACGTGCGCGACGACGCGCCGGACACGCCCGAGCACCCGAATGGCCGCGACGACCAGAACTGGCTCAGGCACACGCTGTGGTTCCGCGACGGCAACCGCCTCGAGTACAAGCCGGTGCAGCTGACCCCGCTCAGCGTCGACACCATCGAATTGAAGAAGCGCGCCTACTAGGCGCCAGCAGGAGCACGCCCCGATGAGCACCCGGACCATGCAGTTCAGGATCTACCGCTACGACCCGGACAAGGACGAGAAGCCCTACATGCAGGACATCTCAGTCGAGCTGGACCACCACGACCGCAAGCTGCTCGACGCGCTGGTCAAGCTGAAGGCGAAGGACGACACGCTTTCCTTTCGTCGCTCCTGCCGCGAGGGCGTCTGCGGCTCGGACGCCATGAACATCAACGGCAAGAACGGGCTGGCCTGCCTCACCGACATTGCCAGCCTGAAGCAGCCGGTCACCCTGCGCCCGCTGCCCGGTCTGCCGGTGGTGCGCGACCTGTTCGTCGACATGACCCAGTTCTTCAAGCAGTACCACTCGATCAAGCCCTACCTGATCAACAACGACCCGCCGCCGGAGACCGAGCGGCTGCAGTCGCCCGAGGAACGGGCCGAGCTGGACGGCCTCTACGAGTGCATCCTCTGCGCCTGCTGCACGACCGCTTGCCCCTCGTTCTGGTGGAACCCGGACAAGTACGTCGGCCCGGCCGGCCTGTTGCAGGCCTACCGCTTCATCGCCGACTCGCGCGACCAGGCGACCAGCGCGCGCCTCGACGACCTCGAGGACCCCTACCGCCTGTTCCGCTGCCGCTCGATCATGAACTGCGTCGATGTCTGCCCGAAGGGGCTCAATCCGATGCGCGCGATCGGCAAGATCAAGGACGCCATGACGAAGCGGGCGGTCTGAGCATGGACGAGGCGCGCGCGGCCAGGCTGCGGCGACTGCGCTGGCACAGCCGCCGCGCCCTGCTCGAGCTGGACCTCGTCTTTCAGCGCTACTGGCAGCGGGCCGGCGACGCGATCGAGGCGAACGACGAGGCGCAGCTCGAGCGGCTGGTGGCGCTGGAAGACCATGACTTGTGGGACCTGCTGAGCGGCCGCCGCGAAAGCGGCGATGCCGGCGTCAGGGCGCTGGTGGAGCGCCTGCGCCAGCCGTGACGGCAGCATGACCGATCGATTTTATCGACAGGACGAAAAACAATGAACACGCAACGCAACGCAACGCTGACGGTCGATGGCAAGACGGTCGAGCTGCCGGTCTACTCCGGCTCGATCGGCCCCGACGTGATCGACATCCGCCAGCTTTATGCCAAGACCGGCATGTTCACCTTCGACCCCGGCTTCGTGTCGACGGCGGCCTGCAAGTCGGAGATCACCTACATCGACGGCGACGCCGGCGTGCTGCTCTATCGCGGCTATCCGATCGAGCAGCTGGCGCACCACTGCGATTTCCTCGAGGTGGCCTACCTGATCCTCAGGGGCGAGCTGCCCAACGCCGAGCAGAAGCAGGAGTTCGACACCCTGGTCAAGCGCCACACCATGGTGCACGAGCAGCTGATCCGCTTCTACACCGGCTTCCGCCGCGATGCCCACCCGATGGCGGTGCTGGTCGGCGTCGTCGGCGCCCTGTCGGCGTTCTACCACGACGCCATGGACATCTCCGACCAGTACCATCGCGATGTTTCGGCCTTCCGCCTCATCGCCAAGATGCCGACCATCGTCGCCATGGCCTACAAGTACGGCCGCGGCGAGCCGTTCATGTATCCGCGCAACGATCTGACCTACACGGCCAACTTCATGCACATGATGTTCGCCACGCCGTGCGAGAAATACGAGCCGAACCCGGTGCTGGTGCGCGCCCTCGACCGCATCTTCATCCTGCACGCCGACCACGAGCAGAACGCCTCGACCTCGACCGTGCGCCTGGCCGGCTCCTCCGGCGCCAACCCCTTCGCCTGCATCTCCTCCGGCATCGCCTGCCTGTGGGGGCCGGCGCACGGCGGCGCCAACGAGGCCTGCCTCAACATGCTCGAGGAGATCGGCGACGTCTCGCGCGTCGGCGAGTACATCCGGCGGGCCAAGGACAAGAACGACCCGTTCAAGCTGATGGGCTTCGGCCACCGCGTCTACAAGAATTTCGACCCGCGCGCCAAGCTGATGCGCGAGACCTGCCACGAGGTGCTCAACGAGCTCGGCCTGCACGACGACCGCCTCTTCAAGCTGGCCATCCAGCTCGAGAAGATCGCGCTGGAGGACGACTATTTCGTCGAGAAGAAGCTCTATCCCAACGTCGATTTCTATTCCGGCATCGTGCAGCGCGCGCTCGGCATCCCGACGCAGCTGTTCACCGGCATCTTCGCGCTGGCCCGCACCGTCGGCTGGATCGCCCAGTGGAACGAGATGATCGGCGACCCGGAGCAGAAGATCGGCCGGCCGCGCCAGCTGTTCACCGGCGCGCAGAAGCGCGACGTGCCGCCCATGGCAAGACGGTGAGCGGGAGGCGGCGGGCACGGGGCGGCCAATCCGCCCTCGGCCGCCGCCAGCCGCTCGCCCCCTGAAGCCCACGCCTATCCGAGAGCTCCCCATGAACCAGATGAAGCAGATGCTCGGCAACTCCTACCTCTTCGGCGCCAACGCGCCGTTCATCGAGGAGCTCTACGAGTCCTATCTGGAGAACCCGGCTTCGGTAACGGACGCCTGGCGCGACTATTTCGACCGCCTGCAGATCCTGCCCGGCGCCGGCGCCGACACGGCGCGCGATGTCGCCCACGCGCCGGTGATCGCCTCCTTCGCCCAGCGCGCCAGGCTCGGCACGCTGCACGCCGCGCCGGCTGCCGCCATATCCGAGAACAAGCAGGTCAAGGCGCTGCAGCTGATCAACGCCTACCGCTTTCTCGGCAATCGCTGGGCGCAGCTCGACCCGCTCAAGCGGCACGAGCGGCCGGCGATCCAGGAGCTCGACCCGGCCTTCTACGGCTTCACCGAGGCTGATCTCGGCCACGGCTTCGCCACCGGCAGCTTCGCCGGCCTGCCGAGCCAGGCGACGCTGCGCGAGATTCTCGAGGCCCTGCGGCAGACCTACTGCGGCACCATCGGCGCCGAGTACATGTACCTGCCCGACGTCGCGCAGAAGCGCTGGATCCAGTCGCGACTCGAGCCGATACGCGCGACACCCGCCTATTCGGTCGAGGAGAAGCGGCGCTTCCTGCGCATGATCACCCAGGCCGAGACGCTGGAGCGCTACCTGCACACCCGCTACGTCGGCCAGAAGCGCTTCTCGCTCGAGGGCGGCGAGTCGCTGATCCTCGCCATGGACCAGCTGGTGCGCACCGCCGGCACGCTTGGCGTGCAGGAGATGGTCATCGGCATGGCCCACCGCGGCCGCCTCAACGTGCTGGTGAACACCCTCGGCAAGCAGCCGTCGATGCTGTTCGCCGAGTTCGACGGCAAGACCGCCCCCGATCACCCGGCGGGCGACGTCAAGTACCACCTCGGCTATTCCTCCGATGTCGCCACGCCGGGCGGCCCGATGCACCTGACGCTGGCCTTCAACCCCTCCCACCTGGAGATCGTCAATCCGGTGGTGGCCGGCTCGGTCTATGCGCGGCAGAAGCGACGCGGCGACAATGGCCGCGGCGAAGCCCTGCCGGTGCTGATCCACGGCGACGCCGCCGTCGCCGGCCAGGGCGTGAACCAGGAGATGCTCAACTTCTCGCAGACGCGCGGCTACGGCACCGGCGGCACGGTGCATGTCATCGTGAACAACCAGATCGGCTTCACCACCTCGGATCCGCGCGACTACCGCTCCTCGCTCTACTGCACCGACATCTTCAAGATGGTCGAGGCGCCGATCTTCCACGTCAATGGCGACGACCCCGAGGCGGTCGCCCTCGTCACCGAGATCGCCATGGCCTTCCGCCAGGAGTTCCGCAAGGACGTGGTGATCGACATCGTCTGCTTCCGCAAGCTCGGCCACAACGAGCAGGACGAGCCGATGGTGACCCAGCCGCTGATGTACAAGAAGATCGCCCAGCATCCCGGCACGCGCAAGCTCTACGCCGAGCGGCTCGAGGCGCAGGGCGCCATCGGCGCCGGCGACGCCGAGCGCAAGATCCGCGAGTATCGCGACGCGCTCGACGCCGGCCGCCATCTGATCGACCCGGTCATCACCGACTACCGCAGCAAGTTCGCCATCGACTGGTCGCCCTACGTCAACGTGCCCTACAGCGAGAAGTGCGACACCAGCGTGCCGCAGAAGGAGCTGCGGCGCCTGGCCGAGCGGCTGGTCGACGTGCCGGCCAACTTCACCCTGCACTCGCGCGTGCAGAAGATCATCGAGGACCGCCGCGCCATGGGCGAGGGGCGGCACGCCGTCGACTGGGGCATGGCGGAGAACCTCGCCTATGCGACGCTGCTCGCCGCCGGCTTCAACGTGCGCATCTCGGGAGAGGACGTCGCCCGCGGCACCTTCTTCCACCGCCATGCCGCGCTGCACGACCAGCACCGCGAGAAATGGGACGAGGGCGTCTGGTGGCCGCTGGCCAACCTGCAGGAGAACCAGGGCCGCTTCGACTGCTTCGACTCGGTGCTCTCGGAGGAGGCGGTGCTGGCCTTCGAATACGGCTACGCCTCGGCCAGTCCCAACGAGCTGGTGGTGTGGGAGGCGCAGTTCGGCGACTTCGCCAACGGCGCACAGGTCGTCATCGACCAGTTCCTCTCATCGGGCGAAGTCAAGTGGGGCCGCGGCTGCGGCCTGGTCCTGCTGCTGCCGCACGGCTACGAAGGCCAGGGCCCCGAGCATTCCTCGGCCCGCCTCGAGCGCTACATGCAGCTGTCGGCCGACTTCAACTGGGAGGTCTGCGTGCCCTCGAACGCCGCGCAGATCTTCCACCTGCTGCGCCGGCAGATGCTGAGAAAGCAGAGGAAGCCGCTGGTGGTCATGACGCCGAAATCGCTGCTGCGCCACAAGGACGCCGCCTCGGACTTCGACGAGCTGGCCAAGGGCACCTTCCAGACGGTGATCGGCGAGATCGACGATCACGATGCGAAGAAGGTCAGCCGCGTCATCGCCTGCGCCGGCAAGGTCTATTTCGACCTGCTGGCGGCGCGGCGCGAGCGCCAGCTTGGCCACATCGCGCTGCTGCGCGTCGAGCAGCTGTATCCGTTCGACGACCGCCGCTTCGCCGAGGAGCTGAAGCGCTACCCGAACGCGAAGGAACTGGTCTGGTGCCAGGAGGAGCCGCTCAACCAGGGCGCCTGGTACGCCAAGACGCACCGCCTGACCGGCGTCCTGCGCAAGGGCCAGGCGCTGAAGGTCGTCTCGCGGCCGGCTTCCGCCTCGCCGGCGGTCGGCTATGCCTCGAAGCACATCGAGCAGCAGAAACAACTCGTCGACGAAGCCCTTGGCTCGCCGACATGACAGGCAACGTACGGAGCGCGCCATGCTGATTGACGTCAAGGTCCCGCAACTGTCCGAGTCCGTCGCCGAGGCGACGCTGATCTCCTGGCACAAGCAGGCGGGCGAGGCCGTCGCCCGCGACGAGAACCTCATCGACATCGAGACCGACAAGGTCGTCCTCGAATTGCCGGCGCCCGAGGACGGCGTGCTCGTCGAGATCCTCAAGGGTAACGGCGCCACCGTCGTCGCCGGCGAGGTCATCGCCCGGCTCGACACCGAGGCGAAGGCGGCAGCCGCCGCACCCGCGGCTGTTCCTGCGGCGAGCGCGCCGGCCGCCGCCAGCGCCCCGACGGCTTCGGTGTCCGCACCGGCCGGCCCGGCAGCGCGCAAGCTGATGGCCGAGAAGGGTCTCGACGCCGGCGCCATCGCCGGCTCCGGCCGCGGCGGCCGCATCACCAAGGCAGACGTGCTGGAGGCCGGGCAGCGGGCGTCGACGCCGGCCGCCCCGGCTCCGGTCGCGCCGCCGCGCCCGGCGCTGGCGCAGCCGGCGGCCGCGGTGGATATCGACGCCATCGTCGGCGAGCGCACCGAGCAGCGCGTGCCGATGAGCCGCCTGCGGGCGCGCATCGCCGAGCGGCTGGTGCAGTCGCAGCAGACCGCGGCCATCCTGACCACCTTCAACGAAGTGAACATGGCGGCGGTGATCGAGTTGCGCAACCGCTACAAGGACAAGTTCGAGAAGGAGCACGGCAGCAAGCTCGGCTTCATGGGCTTCTTCGTCAAGGCGGTGGTGGCGGCGCTGAAGAAGTACCCGGTGCTGAACGCCTCCATCGACGGCAGCGACATCGTCTATCACGGCTACTTCGACATCGGCATCGCCGTCGGCTCGCCGCGCGGCCTGGTCGTGCCGATCCTGCGCGACGCCGACCTGATGTCGCTGGCCGGGATCGAGCGCAAGATCGCCGAGTTCGGCGCCAAGGCCAAGGATGGCAAGCTGTCCATCGAGGAGCTCACCGGCGGTACCTTCTCCATTTCCAACGGCGGCATCTTCGGCTCGATGCTGTCGACGCCGATCATCAATCCGCCGCAGTCGGCGATCCTCGGCATCCACGCCACCAAGGAGCGCGCCGTCGTCGAGAACGGCCAGATCGTCATCCGGCCGATGAACTACCTGGCGCTGTCCTACGACCACCGCATCATCGACGGCCGCGAGGCGGTGCTCGGCCTGGTCGCCATGAAGGAGGCGCTGGAAGACCCGGCGCGCCTGCTGCTGGAGATCTGAGCGCCATGGCCAGGCAATTCGACGTGCTCGTCATCGGCGGCGGCCCCGGCGGCTATGTCGCCGCCATCCGCGCCGCCCAGCTCGGCTTCGCCACCGCCTGCGTCGAGTCGCAGGCCTGGGGCGACCCGAAGGGGGAGGTGCGCCTCGGCGGCACCTGCCTCAACGTCGGCTGCATCCCCTCCAAGGCGCTGCTGCAATCCTCGGAGCATTTCGACAACGCCCGCCACGGCTTCGTCATGCACGGCATCGCCACCGGCGAGGTGAGCATCGACGTCAAGACGATGATCCGGCGCAAGGACAACATCGTCAGCCAGCTCACCGGCGGCATCCGCGGCCTGTTCCGGAAGAACAAGGTCACCCTGCTGCCCGGCCACGGCCGCTTCGCCGGCGGCGGCGAGGATGGCTGGGAGATCGACGTCGCCGGCGAGACCGTCACCGCCCGGCATGTCATCGTCGCCACCGGCTCGCGGCCGCGCCCGCTCGACGGCATCGTGGTCGACAACCGGCTGGTCTGCGACAACGCTGGCGCGCTCGCCTTCGACGCCGTGCCGAAGCGCCTCGGCGTCATCGGCGCCGGCGTCATCGGCCTCGAGCTGGGCAGCGTCTGGAAGCGGCTCGGCGCCGAAGTCACCCTGCTCGAGGCGCTGCCGGACTTCCTCGCCGCCGCCGACGCCGACATCGCCAGGGAAGCCTGGAAGGTGTTCACGAAGAAGCAGGGCCTCGACATCCGCCTCGGCGCCCGCATCCTCGGCGTCCAGGCCGGCGAAGATGGTGTTCGCGTCGAGTACGAGCAGGAGAGCGGTGGCCAGGTGAGCGGCGGCCAGGTCCTCGAGTGCGACCGGCTGATCGTCTCGGTCGGCCGCGTGCCGAACACCGAGGGCCTCGGCTGCGAGGCGGTCGGTCTGCGCCTCGACGCGCGCGGCCGCATCGACGTCGACGCGCAGTGCCGCACCAACCTGCCCAATGTCTGGGCGGTGGGCGACGTCGTGCGCGGCCCGATGCTGGCGCACAAGGGCATGGAGGAGGGCGTCATGGTCGCCGAGCTGATCGCCGGCCAGGCCGGCCACTGCAACTACGACGCCGTGCCCTGGGTGATCTACACCCATCCCGAGATCGCCTGGGCCGGCAAGACCGAGCAGCAGCTGCGCTCGGCCGGCATCGCCTACCGCGCCGGCAAGATTCCCTTCGCCGCCAACGGCCGCGCACTCGGCCAGGGCGACACCACCGGCTTCGTCAAGATGCTGGCCGCCGAAGGCGACGACCGCATCCTCGGCGTGCACATCATCGGCACCAACGCCTCCGAGCTGATCAGCGAGGCGGTGGTGGCGATGGAGTTCCAGGCCAGCTCCGAGGACATCGCCCGCATCGTGCACGCCCATCCGACGTTGTCGGAAACCCTGCACGAGGCGGCGCTGGCCGTCGACAAGCGCAGCCTGCATTTCTAGGCGGGGTCGCGCTTGCCGGAAGCCAGATGAGCGACAGCCCGCCCGCTAGCAGTCGTGACGGGCGGGCGACGGGCGGCGGGCAGGGCATGCTGCGCGCCCTCGACGCCCAGTTCGCGGCGCGCCACATCGTCCCCGACGCCGCCCAGCGTGCCGCCGCCGAGCGCCTGCAGCGCCTCCACGACGAGTTGATCGACTTCAAGCACCGGCGGCGGACCAGGCTGCGCAAGCTGGTCGTCAATCCGCCGCTGCCGCGTGGCGTCTATCTGTGGGGCGGCGTCGGCCGCGGCAAGAGCCTGCTGATGGACTGCTTCTTCGACAGCCTGCCCTACCAGCGCAAGCGGCGCGTGCATTTTCACGCCTTCATGCGCGAGGTGCACGAGCGGCTGCGCGCCCTCAAGGACAGCGAGGACCCGCTGCTCGGCGCCGCCGCGGCGATCGCCCGCCAGACGCGGCTGATGTGCTTCGACGAATTCCACGTCTCCGACATCGCCGACGCCATGATCCTCGGCCGCCTGCTGGAGGCACTCATCGAGCGCGGCGTGGTGTTCTGCCTGACCTCCAACTACCCGCCCGACGGCCTCTATCCCTACGGCCTGCAGCTGGAGAATTTCCTGCCGGCCATCGCGCTGATCAAGGAGCGGCTCGACGTGCTGGAGGTGGACGGCGGCATCGACTACCGCCTGCGCGCGCTGGAGAAGGCCGAGGTCTACCACGTGCCGGCCGGTCCCGCCGCCGAGGCCCGCATGGAAGCCGCCTTCCGCGAGCTGTCCGGCGGCGAGGGCCACCGCCGGCCGCTGACGGTTCTCGAGCGGGAACTGCCGGTGGTGCGCCGCGCCATCGGTGTCATCTGGTTCGACTTCGCCACGCTCTGCGGCGGGCCGCGCTCGCAGAACGACTACCTCGAGATCGCCCGCCGCTACCACACCGTCTTCGTCTCCGGCGTGCCGCGCCTGACGCGCGACAGGGGGGATGAGGCGCGCCGCTTCACCTGGCTGGTCGACGTCTTCTACGACCACAAGGTCAAGCTCGTCGTCAGCGCCGCCTGCAAGGCGGAGCAGCTCTATCGCGAGGGGCCGCAGGCCGGCGAATTCCGCCGCACCGTCAGCCGCCTGATGGAGATGCGCACGCGCGACTACCTCGGCGCCAGGCACCGCGCGGCACCGTGAGCCGCGGCTGGCGCCGGCCTCAGGCGCCGGACAGCGCGCGGGAGAACAGCTTGAGCACGGCGACGCCGGCGACGATCAGCAGCAGGCCGATGATCGCCGGCGGATCGAGCGCCTGGCCGAGGAAGATCCAGGCGATCAGCGTGATCAGGGCAATCCCGGCGCCGGACCAGATGGCATAGGCGACGCCGACCGGGATCGCCTTCAGCGTCAGCGAGAGAAAGTAGAAGGCGGCGCCGTAGCCGGCGACAACGACCAGCGACGGCCACGGCCGGGTGAAGCCCTCGGCGGCCTTCAGCGCCGAGGTGCCGATCACCTCGCTGACGATGGCGAGGCCGAGGAAGATCCAGTGCTGCATGGCGGCATGCCTCCGCTGCGTTGGAAAGCGTGGGCCGGCCTCGCGGCCATGCCCTCGGCCGCCGGGCGGCCGCGCCCTATTTGTGGAACTCGATGTAGAAGCGCACCCTGCCCAGCGGCAGGATCTCGTGCTTCATCGCCGGCGCGATGATGCCCTCCCGCCCGGGCTCGAGCACATGCACCTCGCGCGCCGGTTCGTGGATGGTGTAGCGCAGCCGGCCCTCGAGGATGACGATGCGGCCCCACACGGCCGGCTTGGTCGTGTGTTCCTGCAGCAGGCCCTCGGGCACGGTGTCCTCCTCGAACACCGGGGTGCGCTTGTAGGCGACGACCTTGTCCGGCAGGCGCTCCATGACTTGCGTCTTGCTCCTGGCGGCGGGCTCAGCCGGCCGTGGCCCGGCGCAGGCGCCAGCCGAGCACGAGGAAGAGGACCAGCCAGAGGACGGTGCGGAAGCCCATGGCGCCGAGGCTCTGCGTCGCCACGGCGCCGCCGCCCTGCCAGAGCAGGGCGATGCCCGCCAGCACCAGCAGGTTGAGGAGGAAGATCGCGCCGGCGAATTTCCTGCCGCTGGCCAGCGCGCGCCAGATGACGATGCCGGCGGCGATGTAGACCGCCCCCATGGCGAAATTGAACAGCAGCAGCGGGCGAAAGACGACGTAGCCGGGATCGGCGCCGCCGAGCACGCGGCCGCCCTGGATCAGGGTGACGATGCCGAAGAGGATGGCGACGGCCGCGCACAGGCGCTGGACGAGATCGGATCGAGTCGGGGCATTCATGATTTTGGTTCTCCTTTCAATCGCGCAGGGGCAGCGCCGCGCCGATGGCCATGAAGAGGCCGCCGCAGGCGCGGTTGAAGCGGCGGCCGGCGCGCTCCAGCCAGGGGCGCACGCGCTGCGCCGCGCTGGCGAGGGCGAGCTCGACGAGGAACTCGATGAGGACGAAGGTCGCCGCCATCGCCGCGAACTGCGGCAGCAGGCTGCGCCGCGGCTCGATGAACAGCGGCAGGAAGGCCGTGAAGAAGAGCAGGGCCTTGGGATTGCTCGCGGCGGAAAGAAAGCCCTGGCGGAAGAGCGAGGCGCCGGAAGCGGCAGCAGCCGCGGCCGGACTGGCGCCCGTCGCCGGGGGCGGCGCGCGCCACAGCTGCAGGCCCAGCCAAGCGAGGTAGGCGCCGCCGAGCCACTTCAGCAGCGTCAGCCAGGCGGCGGAGGAAGCGACCAGCGCGCCGATGCCGAACATCGACAGGGCGATGACGGCGGTGAAGCCGAGCGCGCTGCCGCACAGCGTGAACAGGGTCTTGCGGCTGCCGTGCAGGGCGCCGTGGCTGAGCGCCAGCAGGCCGTTCGGGCCGGGCGACAGCGACAGGCCGAGTGCGGCGAGCAGGTAGATGAGCCAGGCATCGAGCGGCATGGCGCGGCCGTCGTCCGGACGGGACGTCAGGAACCGGCGCCGGCCGCCAGCAGGGCGCGGCTGCGCTCGGCCGAGGGGCGGGCGGCGACGCGCTCGAACCACGGCCCGATCCTCGGCAGGCCGCGGTCGAAGGGCTGCGCCACCGTCTCGCCGAAATCGAGCCAGACGTAGAGCCAGATGTCGGCGGCGCTGAAGCGCCCGCCGCACAGCCAGGGGCCTTCGCCCATCATGCCGTCGAGCCAGCGCAGGCGGTCCTGCGCCACGCGCTTGAGGCCGTCGGCACCCTCGGGCACCACCGGGATGCGCGGCTCGAAGCGCGCCAGCCCCTCGGCGTAGTGGTAGGCGTTGTGGATGAACTCGGTGACGTTCAGCTCGGCGCGCCGCCACCATTGCCGCGTCTGCGCGCGCTCGGCCGGCGTGCGGCCGATCAGGGCCGGTTCGGGGTGGAGTTCCTCGAGGTATTCGGCGATCGCCACCGCCTCGGCCAGCACGCTGCCGTCGTCGAGCTGGAGCGCCGGCGTCTGCCCGGCCGGATTGAGGGTGAGGTAAGCCGGCTCGCGATTCTCGCCGGCGAAGACGTCAATGGTGGCGGCGGGCAGCTCCAGCCCCTTTTCGTGCAGGAACATGCGCAGGCAGCGCGGGGCGGGGCTGTGGGCGTCGAAGACCAGCATGCGGGACTCGCTTTCGTCGCGGAAATCACCGCCATTCTAAGGCCTGCGGGCGCCGCAGAGGGCCTCATGCCGGCATGGGATTGACGCGGCGCTTTTGGTGTATCTTGGCGCGGCATCCCGTATTGCGGAGCCTTGCCATGAAGATCAGCATGTACCAGGCCAGCGTGCCGCGGCTGGCCAACGTCCTCGAGAACCTGTCGCGCATCCTCGACAAGGCGCAGGCCCACATCGACGCCCGTAAGATCGACATGGCGGCGCTGATGAACGCCCGCCTCGCCCTCGACATGTATCCCTTCTTCAAACAGGTGCAGATCGCCTGCGACAAGTCGCGTAGCGTCGTCGCCCGGCTGGCCGGCATGGAAGTGCCCTGGTACCCGGACGACGAGAAGACGCTGGGCGAGCTGCAGCAGCGCATCGCCCGCAGCGTCGAATTCATCCGCAGCGTGCCGGCGGAGAAGATCGACGGCAGCGAGGACAGGGAGATCGTCCTGCCCGTCAGCGGCAAGGAGACCCGCTACAGCGGCATCCAGATGCTGCTCGGGCATTCGCTGCCGAACGTCTATTTCCACACCACCGTCGCCTACAGCATCCTGCGCCACAACGGCGTAGACGTCGGCAAGCGCGATTTCCTCGGCAATCCGTGAGCCATCGGATTGGCTGTCGTATGTTGCCTGACGCTTGAACTCAGCGGCGGCGGAACCGCGTAGCGGTTTTGGCGTCCGCTGGAGTGACTTGTTGGGCATGATTTACCCTATGACTGGTAGCCCATCAATGTAAGGACGCAGCCCCGTGGGGTAGCGTGTTACGAAACGCGGTAGATTATTGAGAATTACTATAATGGATGACAACCATTTGGGGTGGTCGTGCGTTACTCGAATCAGGCATGATTCGCGGAGCAGACATGGCGACCAAGCGATACAAACGGGACTTGAAGGCGATGGAGGCGCGTCGACGGCACGGCATGCGCATGCTCAAGCGCGGGGTGGCGCAGGCCGACATTGCCCGCGGGCTGGAGGTCAGCCGGCAGACGGTCTCGACCTGGGCCAGGCGGCTGGAAAGCGACCCGCAAGCCTGGCGGCGGCGCCCATTGGGCAAGCCTGGGGCATTGACGAGCGCGGACAAGGGCAGGCTGGCGAAACTGCTCGTCAAAGGTGCTGTCATGAATGGCTTTCCCACCGAGTTGTGGACGCTCTCGCGCGTAGGCCAGCTGATCGCCCGCGAGTTCGGGCCGTCGTACAGCAACGTGCATGTGATGCGGCTGCTGAGGGAACTCGGTTTTTCCTGCCAAAGACCGGAGAAGCGCGCCATCCAGCGCGACGAGGAGGCCATCGCGCAGTGGAAGGCCAAGCGCTGGCCTGCGCTCAAAAAAAAGCCAAGCGGGAAGGTCGCACCATCGTCTTCATCGACGAATCGGGCCTGAGCGAGCGCCCGACGCGCGTGCGCACCTGGGCGCCCAAGGGACAGACGCCCGTACTGCAATACAGCTTCACCTGGAAGCAGTTGTCGGCGATCGCCGGCGTCACCTTCTGGAACTTTTACTTCAGGCTCTTCCCTGGCAGCATCAAGGGCCCTCAACTGGTCGAGTTCCTGACAGCACTGACGCGGCAGATCAAGGGCAAGCTGCTGATTGTCTGGGACGGCCTCAAGGCACACCAAAGCCGACTGGTGCGCGAGTTCGTCGAATCGAAGGAAGATCGCATCGTGCTCGACTACCTGCCGGCCTACGCGCCGGAACTCAACCCCGTCGAGTACGTCTGGGGCTATCTCAAGAACCGGGAAGTCGCCAACCTGTGCGCGACGAACATTCATGAGGTCTCCGACTTCACCCGCCGCCGGCTCAAATCCATGCAGCGGCGACCCAAACTGATCTCTGCATTCTG
Source organism: Pseudomonadota bacterium (assembly GCA_963205435.1). Lineage (GTDB taxonomy): Bacteria > Pseudomonadota > Gammaproteobacteria > Burkholderiales > Rhodocyclaceae > Desulfobacillus. Next base: position 2,024 of record CAUJIV010000026.1, on the reverse strand, counting down.
GAAACAAGCGGAGTTGCCGATCTGATGTCATCTATTAACGTAATACTCAATAAGTGCATCGTTCATAATATTGTTGTGAAGAACAATACTTGATTGTCCGGGCTCCACGAAGAGGCGGTGTCCCAATCCCAGTTGAAGGTTTGAGCGGCGGTTGAACGTGAATCATACGCTACGCGACCTTGCTGTTGGCATGGGTGGTGGTCTCGACATGACGGCCGAGAGCGGCAGCCAGCACCCACAGCTCGCGATGTCCCTGCAGGCGCCGGAAGTTCTTCTCGGCTTCCAGAAAGCCGCTCGCCGTCCAGCGCAGCGCCATTTCGGCGTCGCGGTAGCGGCACACCCGCCCGCTCACACGGCGCACGGCGCCGTTCGGGTTCTCGATCAGGTTCGTCGTCGCCAGGCAGCGCGTGAGCGCCGGTGTCAGCCCGAGCCGATTGACCGTGAAGATTTCCTCCAGTCCTTCGAGCAGGCTCGCCGCCGCGTCCGGGTGCTCGGCCTTGAGCCAGGCGGCCTGTTGGCGGAGCTTGGCCATGCCCGCCTTCTCCGGCAGCGTGTAGGCGGCGCGCATGACGCTCTTGACCTGCGCGGCCAGCGCCTTGGGCAACCGCTCGGTGACGTTGCGGATCTTGTGGGTGCGGCAGCGCTGCACCCGGGCGGCTTCGCCGAACACTTCCTCGATGGCGGCACGCAGCGCCTTCGAGCCGTCGATGACGAACAGGCGGACCACGCCGGGATTCAGGCCGTGCTCGACCAGGTGGGTGAGCAGGTCCTTGGCCACCCGCTTGTTCTCGCTGGAACCCGAGGCGAGCCCCAGCAGGTGTTTCTGGCCCTCGGCATCGACGCCGACGGCGGCCAGGATGTGGTGGTTCGCCACGACGATGCCGTCCAGGTAGACAGCGAGGAAATCCATCCCGTCCCAGCGGCGGGCGGCCAAGGCCTCCAGAACGCGGCGCGATTGGGCGACGAACTGGCGCGACACCGAGCTCTTGGCAATACCCACCGTGCCCGCCATCGCCGGCAGCACGCGGCCGTATTTGCGCGTGGATACCCCGGTGACGAGAATGTCGTGGATGCGCCTGCCCAGATCGCCTTGCGCCAGCCGGGCATAGGCCGGCACGGCCACTTCACCCCCGTTGCGCCGGCGAAGCCGCGGCCGCTCGATGGAAAGCTTCCTCTCGGCAAGGGCAATGCGCCCCGGCTGGCTGCCGTGCCAGCGCACCTCGCCGCCACGGCGGCCAGGATGCTTCGTGCCGGCCACTTCCTGCGCCGACATGACCAGCAGTTGCTCGACGAATCGGCATGCTGCGCCCATCATCAGTTCATCCACGCTGGCCTTGGCGTCCCGGACCAGTTCCAGCAGCGACAGCAGGTGCTGCCCGCCTTCGCTGAAGCAGGCCCGCAGCGCCGCTTCCTGCTCTCGCGCCACGACCTTCAGCGCCCCTTTCTTGCCGACCTTCTTTCCCTTACGATCCTGCATGGCGGTTTCCTTTCCTTGAGTTTCCATGGTTGGCAAACCCGATTCTCTCGGATTCACCAGGAAACCGCCGCCTTCAACCTTCAACTACGGATGGGACACTGCCCACGAAGATGATGCGTGAATACCGCCCGCGAGGATGCTGCGTAGACCCCTGATGCAACATGGAGCATCGATAGTGATAGCATGTTTCCCCGTCTAGGAAACCGTTGTAGCACGGCGCAACATGTGCATCAAACCAAGCGATGAATTTGTCCTTTGAAGCTTGGCCGTTATCGGATTCCAAAGCAGCACAGATATCCGGAAGCGCTAGGGCTGAGAAGAGCGCCATATAGTAGAAACGAGCCTCACTAGCTGACCGTATCTGTTGGATTACATCTTGCACACTTTACCTCATGCCCAACGCCTGAATTACTCACTAGTCGATAAATAAGGCGACAATCGTTGAACTTTGTGCAGCCATGATGATCTCATTGTTCATGAAGAGAGACGGACGGACATTGGATCGGCAGACGCTTGAGGCGATTCGCCTGATGGCGGTAGAGCGCGT
>CAUJIV010000025.1 GCA_963205435.1 Pseudomonadota bacterium | reverse complement strand
CGCCCCCGCGGGGGGCCGCCCGCCCCCCCCCCCCCCCCCCCCCCCGCGCCGGCCCACCCTCTCCCCCTGCCCCTCTCCCGCCAGCGGGAGAGGGGGGGTGGTCAGCCCTTCGGCTCCTCGTGCATCTTCTTGAAGTGCATCAGGCCCGGCGCCCACATGTGCTTGACCGGGTCGACGTCGACATGCACCACGGCGCACTTGCCGGACTGCAGCGCGCGCCGCAGCGCCGGCTTGAGCTCCTTCGGGTCGGCGACGCGCTCGCCGTGCGCGCCCATCGATTCGCCCAGCTTGTCGTAGGCGATCTCGCCGAGGTCCGCCTTGATCGTTTCCTCCGGGCCGAGCTGCCTGAAGAGCAGGGTCTTGAACGGCCGCAGCATGAACTGCTGGTTCATCTTCACCATGCCCCACTGCTTGTCGCAAAGCACGATGTAGATCACTTGCGCCTTGTTGCGCACCGCCGTCTCCACCTCCTGCGGGTGGAAGCCGAAGGCGCCGTCGCCGATGATGCAGCACACCGGCTTGCCCGGCAGGGCCAGCGCCGCGCCGACCGCCTGCGCCATGCCGGCGCCGAGCATGCCGAACTTGAAGGTCGACACGATGCGGTTGGGCAGGTTCGCCTGATGGTAGAACATCGCCCAGATGGTGGCGTTGCCGCCGTCGGCGACCAGCACCGCGTCCTTCGGGAACACCTCGTCGCAGGCCGCGGCGATATGCGCCGGATGCATCGGGGTGGCCATGTCGGCGAGCGCCTTGTCCCAGCCAGCGCGGTCCTCGGCCATCGCCTTGGCGTAACCGGCGTTGCGGGCGCGGCGCGCCTCGAGATCGATGCCGCCGCGCCGGCTTTCCAGCGCGTCTCCGAGCAGCTCGAGGAAACGGCCGGCGTCGGCCTGGACGGCCAGCTCGAGCGGCTTGTTGAGGCCGAGGATGTCGCCATCGACATCGACCTGGATGGTCTTCTGCAGCGCCGGGTCGCGCCAGTAGGGCGGCTTGCCCCACCAGTCGGTCTCGCCGAGCCGCGAGCCGAGGATCAGCGCCACGTCGGCGTCGTTGCGCACCTTGTGGTTCACCTTGACGTGCGGCATCGGGATGGCCAGCGGCGAAGTCTCCGGCAGCGCGCCGCGCGCCGCCCAGCTCGTCGTCACCGGCGCCTGCAGCAATTCCGCCACGCGCGCCAGCGCGGCGAACGCGCCGGCATGGACGACGCCGCTGCCGGCGTGGATCATCGGCGCGTGGGCCGCGGCCAGCAACTCGGCGACGCGCGCCACCTGTTCCGCCGGCGGCTCGAGCGGCGCCAGCACGCGGTACTGCCACGGTTCCAGGAACGCCACGCCGGCCTTCACCTTGCCGTTCATGACGGTCTCCGGCACGTCGAGGTGCACCACGCCGGGCCGGCCCTGCCAGCACTTGCGCAGCGCCTTCCTCATCAGCTCGGGCAGGCGCTCGAAACCCGCCGCCGCCGCGCTCCATTTCGCGATCCTGCCGATGACGCCGCTCTGGTCGAAGCACTGGTAGGCGCCGCCGCGGTCGGGATACATGATGCCGGGCCGGCGCGCGCTGGTGATGGCCAGCACGCGGTTGCCCTCGGCCTGCTCGACCACCAGTCCCGGCAGCAGATTGGCCACGCCCGGCCCGTTGCTGGCCATGCAGACGCCGAGCCGGCCGGTGAGCCGCGCATAGGCGCCGGCCATGTGCGCGGCGCTGGTCTCGTGCCGCGGCGTGACGATCTCGATGCCGAGCCGGTGCAGCGCCTCGTAGAAGCCGAAGTAAGTGCCGTCGATGATGCCGAACACCTTGTCGACGCCCTCCTTCTGCAACATGCGCGCGAGCACCTCGCCGCCGCTGATTTCCGCCATCACGCTCCTCCCCTCTGACGCCGCCCGAAATTCATGACGCGAGCGCGACGGCTGCGCCCGCCTCGCTTGTCGCCGCTCCGCCTCACGCCCCGCCGCCGGCCAGGCGCCGCCTCGCCAGCGCCTCGGCCGGGTCGCCGCTGCCGTTGAGCAGCCGGCGCAGCACTGGCTCGCTGGCGCGCGGGTGCCCGGCGACGAGCAGGCGAATCTGCGGCGACAGGCCCGAAGCCAGCAGGTCGAGCGCCGTCGGCGGCGCATCGCGGTTTTGCGCCACGGCCAGGCGCACGCCCTCGTCGCGGTCAATGGCGAGGCGCGACAGGGCGTCGTCGCTTTGTCGCGGCGATTCCGCCGCCGCCGCGCGCACCAGCGGGCTGGGATCGCCGGCCATCCGCTGCAGCAGGTCCTGCGGCAGGTCGGCGCGCCGCGCCAGCGCCGCGCGCACCGCCTCATCCGGATCGCGCATCAGCAGGGCGAAGCCCTCGGCATCGAGGCGGCCGCGTTCCGCCGTCGCCCGTCGTTCGCCGGCATCGGCGCGGCGCACGTCCTGCGCCGGGCGCAACGGCAGGCAATTCAGCCCCTGCGGGCAGCTGCCGCCCTGGGCGGCGGCCTGCGCCTTCTCCTCCATGACGCCCTGCATGCCGCGGCTCAGCATCAGGTGCAGCAGGCCGACGGCGAGGAAGGTCAGCAGCGCCAGCACGGCGTGGGCGGGCATGTCGAGCAGCAGGACGCGGCCGAGAACGGCGCGCAGCAGCCAGAACAGCATGAGGGCGGCGCTGGCGGCGGCGAGGAAATAGATCGGCAGCACGGCCAGCAGCCGCCCGCCGAAGTCGCCGCCGGCCAGCGTCAGCACGTAGGCGATCTCGGTCAGGCCGACGGTGGCGGCCAGGGTCAGCGAAATGACGATGCTGTCCCTGAGCGGCAGAGCCCCCCGGCGCGGGGCAGGCTTGTTTGGCTGCGGCGTCATGGCTGCAGGCATTATACTTTTCGCCGTGACCGCTTCCGCCAAGCCCGCCGGATTGCGCATCGTCGGCCTGCTGTGCGCGGCCGAAGTGCTGAGCATGAGCGGCTTCTCCACCTATCCGGCCCTGCTCGAACGCCTGCGCGAGGCCTGGGGCCTGAGCGGCACCGAAGCCGGCCTCATCGGCGGCATCTTCTTCGCCGGCTACATGCTGGCCGTGCCGCTGCTCTCCGGACTGACCGACCGCATCGACGCGCGGCGGGTATACGCCGGCGCTTGCCTGCTGGCGGCGCTGGGCACGCTCGGCTTCGGCCTCTCGGCGCAGGGCGTCTGGAGCGCCAGCCTGTGGCAGGCCCTCGCCGGCGCCGGCCTGGCCGGCACCTATATGCCCGGCCTGAAGGCGCTCACCGACCGCGTCGACGGTCCGCTGCAGGGACGCTTCATCGCCTTCTACACCTCGAGCTTCGGCATCGGCGCCAGCCTGTCGCTTTTCCTCGGCGGCTGGATCGAGCAGCGCCTCGACTGGGAGTGGACTTTCGTCCTCTGCAGCGCCGGTCCGCTCGCCGCCGCCCTGCTGGCGCTGCGGGGGTTGCGGCCGGTGCCGCCGCACGCCCTGCCGCAAGCGCGACGGCCGCTGCTCGACCTGCGGCCGCTGATGCGCTCACGCGCCACCCTGGCCTACGTGCTCGGCTATGCGGCGCATTCCTGGGAGCTGTTCGGCCTGCGCGCCTGGATGGTGGCCTTCCTCGCCTTCGCCTGGGCCGAGTCGCCCACCGAGCTGCCACTGTGGGCGCCGGCGAGCGCCGCCGCGGCGATCAACCTGCTCGGCATCCCCGCCAGCATTTTCGGCAACGAGTTGGCGGCACGCTTCGGCCGCCGCCGCTACATCTCCGCCATCATGGCCGGCTCGGCGACGCTGGCCTGCCTGACCGGCTTCCTCGGCCCGCTCCATGCCTGGCTGGCACTGGCGCTGGTGGCCCTGCACTTCGTCTTCGTCATGGCCGATTCGGCGGCGCTCACCGCTGGCCTGGTGGCGGCCACGCCGCCGATGCAACGCGGCGCCACTTTGGCGGTCTATTCGTTTTTCGGCTTCGGCGGCGGCTTTCTCGGGCCGCTCGCCTTCGGCTGGGTGCTCGACCTCGCCGGCGGCGGCGGGCGGCTGGGCTGGGGACTGGCCTTCGCCAGCCTCGGCGCGGCCTGCGCCTGCGGGCCGCCGCTGGCCTGGCTGTTCGGAAGAAAGGACGCAAGATGAAGGACAACGACGAGAACGAGAAATGGCGCGCGCGGCTGACGTCCGAGCAATACCGCATCACCCGCGAGAAGGGCACCGAGCGCGCCTTCAGCGGCGCCTACTGGGACTGCCACGAGGATGGCGTCTACCGCTGCGTCTGCTGCGACGCGCCGCTGTTCGACTCCGCGCACAAGTTCGATTCGGGCAGCGGCTGGCCGAGCTTCTGGCAGCCGCTGGACGAGGCCGGCATCGCCCGCGCCGAGGACACCAGCCATTTCATGCGCCGCACCGAGGCGCTGTGCGCCAACTGCGGCGCCCATCTCGGCCATGTCTTTCCCGACGGGCCGGCGCCCACCGGTCTGCGCTACTGCATCAACTCGGCCTCGCTGCGCCTGGCGGCGAAGGAATAGGCGCGACATGGTGGGATGGCCGCCGGCGCCCGGGTATAATCGCCGCTCATGAAGTTCCTCTTCGACCTGTTCCCGGTCATCCTGTTCTTCATCGCCTTCAAGGCCTACGACATCTATGTCGCCACCGGGGTGGCCATCGCCGCCTCCTTCGCGCAGATCGGCTGGCTGCTGGCGCGCCGGCGCAAGGTTGACAGCATGCTGTGGCTCAGCCTCGCCATCATCGTCCTCTTCGGCGGCGCCACGCTGCTGCTGCGCGACGAGACCTTCATCAAGTGGAAGCCGACCGTGCTCTACTGGTTGTTCGGCGCGGTGCTGGCGGTCTCGGCGCTGGTCTTCCGCAAGAACCTGATCCGCAAGCTGATGCAGGAGCAGATCGCGCTGCCCGACGGTATCTGGGCCAGGCTGAACGCCAGCTGGATCGCCTTCTTCGCCTTCATGGGGGCGCTCAACCTGTTCGTCGCCTACCGCTTCTCCACCGACACCTGGGTGGACTTCAAGCTGTTCGGCAGCATGGGGCTGACGCTGGCCTTCGTCATCGGCCAGGGCCTGCTGCTGGCGAAGCACGTGCAGGAAGAGAAATGATGCTCTACGCCATCATCGGCGAGGACGCGGCCGGCAGCCTCGCCGGGCGCCAGGCCGCGCGACCCGCCCACCTCGCCCGCCTGCAGGCGCTGCAGGAGGCCGGCCGGCTGGTCCTCGCCGGGCCCTTCCCGGCCATCGACGCGCCCGATCCCGGCCCGGCCGGCTTCGCCGGCAGCCTGATCGTCGCCGAATTCCCCTCGCTCGCCGACGCCGAAGCCTGGGCGGCGGCCGACCCCTATGTCAGCGCCGGCGTCTATGCCGCCACCACGGTGCGGCCCTTTCGGCGGGTGCTGCCGGCATGAGCACGCTCGAGCAGATGCGCGAAAGGCTCGCTACGCTGGAGCCGCTGCGGCTGGACATCGCCGATGACAGCGCCCGCCATGCCGGCCACGCCGGCGCCCGCTCGGGTGGCGGCCACTACCGCCTGCTCATCGTCTCGCCGCGCTTTGCCGGCCGCGCCACGGCGCAGCGCCACAGGCTGGTCTACGACGCCCTCGGGCCGATGATGCGCGGGGCGATCCACGCCCTCGGCATCAAGGCGCTGGCGCCCGACGAAGCCGATCCAGGAGCCTCCGAAAAAAGTCCCTAACTTCCACCACGCAAAGGAAAGCACATGAAACTCCCCCGCCCCCGCCTGACTGTCCTGCTTGCCGCGGCTTGCCTGCTGCAGTCGCCGCTCCACGCCCAGGAGGCGAAGACGGCCGCCAAGCCGGCCGCCAAGCCCGGCGTCCTCGCCACGGTCAACGGCGTCGCCATCCCCGCCGCGCGCGCCGAGGCGCTGGTGCAGGCGCAACTCTCCCACGGCCAGCAGGACACGCCGCAGCTGCGCGAGGCGGTGCGCAACGACCTCGTCACGCGCGAGATGATCGCCCAGGCGGCGAAGAAGAAGGGCTTCGACAAGAAGCCCGAGGTGCTGTCGCAGTTCGAGCTGTCGCGCCAGGGCATCCTGGTCAACGCCTATCTGCAGGACTTCGTCGCCAGCCATCCCGTCAGCGACGAGGTGGTGAAGAACGAGTACGACAACATCGTTCGCGCCATGGGCAACAAGGAATACAAGGCGCGCCACATCCTGGTGGACAAGGAAAGCGAGGCGAAAGACATCATCGCGCGGCTGCAGAAGGGCGAGAAGTTCGACGAGCTGGCCAAGCAGTCGAAGGACCCCGGCAGCAAGGACCGCGGCGGCGATCTCGGCTGGGCGGCGCCCGGCGGCTACGTCAAGCCCTTTGCCGACGCGCTGATGGCGCTGGAGAAGGGCAAGTTCTCGGCGACGCCGGTGAAGACCGAGTTCGGCTGGCATGTCCTGCAGCTCGACGACGTGCGCGACCTCAAGCATCCGCCGCTCGACGAAGTCAAGCCGCAGATCCAGCAGCGCCTGCAGCAGCAGGCCATCGACCGGCACATCGCCGAGCTGCGCGCGAAGACGCGCATCGAGTAAGACCGGCGGTGCGGCACGAGATCGGCGCCGCGGCGCCGATCTTTTTCAGCCCGCGATGAGTGACGACAGCCACGCTCTCGCGCCGGGCAGCCGGCTCGACGGCTACCGCATCGAGCGGCAGCTGTCCAAGGGCGGCTTTGCCATCGTCTACCTGGCGCGCGACGCCTCCGGCCGCGAGGTCGCCGTCAAGGAATACCTGCCGGCCGGACTCGCCGGGCGCGCCGCCGGCAGCGACGAGGTCGCCGTCGAGGCGCGGCACCGCGCAGCCTTCAACGCCGGCCTGAAGTGGTTCTTCGACGAGGGCCGCATCCTCGCCGGCATCGACCATCCCAACGTGGTGCGGGTCGAGAACTTCTTCCGCGCCAACGGCACCGCCTACCTGGTGATGCGCTACGAGCACGGCCTCACCCTCGAGGCGCATGCGCGCCGGCTGCGCGAGACGGCGGGAAGGATCTCCGAGGAATTCCTGCGCAATGTTTTCGTCCGCCTGCTCTCCGGCCTGCGCGAGGTGCATGCGCACAAGCTGCTGCACCTCGACATCAAGCCGGCCAACATCCACGTGCGCGCGGACGGCCATCCGGTGCTGCTCGACTTCGGCGCGACGCGCATGGGGCTGGGCGAGCAGGCCGGGCGCAAGTCGGTGTTCACGCCGGGCTTCGCCGCCCCCGAACAGCAGGGCTCGGGCGAGCCGCTCGGCCCGTGGACCGACATCTACGCGGTCGGCGCCTCGCTCTACGACTGCCTGGCCGGCGAGCCGCCGCAGCCGGCGAAACAGCGGCTGCAGCGCGACGAGCTAACGCCGGCGGAGCGGCGCTGGGCCGGCGCCTATTCGCCGCAGCTGCTCGAGCTGATCGACTGGTGCCTGCGCCTGCCGGCGGCGCAGCGCCCGCAGAGCGTCTACGCTCTGCAGAAGGTGCTCAGCGGGGAGTTGCTCGACCTGGTCGATCCGTCCTGGTTCGACGAGTAGCGCGGCTCAGCCGAGCCACTTCCTGGCGTTGCGGAACATGCGCAGCCACGGCCCGTCCTCGCCGAGGCCGGGCGGATGCCAGGACATCTGCACGCTGCGGAACATCCGCTCCGGATGCGGCATCATGATGGTGAAGCGCCCGTCCGCCGTGGTCAGCCCGGCGATGCCGCCGGCCGAGCCGTTCGGATTGGCCGGATAGCGCTCGGCGACGCGGCCGCGGTTGTCGACATAGCGCAGGGCGACGACGGCCTCATCCGCCGCGCCGCGGCCGGCGAACTCGGCGCGCCCCTCGCCGTGCGAGACGACCACCGGCAGGCGGCTGCCAGCCATGCCGTCGAGGAACAGCGAGGGGCCGGGCGCCACCTCGACCATGACGAGGCGGCCCTCGAACTGCTCGCTGCGATTCCTGGCGAAGGCGGGCCAGGCGGCGGCGCCGGGGATGATCTCGGTGAGGTGGCTGAGCATCTGGCAGCCGTTGCACACGCCGAGAGCGAAGCTGCCGGGGCGGGCGAAGAAGGCGGCGAATTCGTCGCGCAGGCGCGCGTCGAAGAGGATCGACTTGGCCCAGCCCTGGCCGGCGCCGAGCACATCGCCGTAGGAGAAGCCGCCGCAGGCGACGAGGCCGCTGAAGCCGGCCAGCGCGACGCGGCGCGCCTGCAGGTCGCTCTCGTGCACGTCGCAGGCGCTGAAGCCGGCGCGGTCGAAGGCGGCCGCCATCTCGACCTGGCCATTGACGCCCTGCTCGCGCAGGATGGCCACCTTCGGCCGTGCGCCGCGGGCGATCATCGGCGCGGCGACATCCTCGGCCGGATCGAAGGCGAGCTGCAGCGACAGGCCGGGATCGCCGGTGTCGAGCAGGGCCTCGAACTCCTCGTCGGCGCAGGCCGGATCGTCGCGCAGGCGGGCGATGCGGTAGCCGGTCTCCGCCCAGGCGCGCTGCAGCTCGGCGCGCGGCGCCCGCAGCAGCAGCCGGGCGTTGCGCCAGACGCGGATCTCGTCGTGCTCGTTCAGCTCGCCGACGAAGTGGCTGCAGGCGCCGAGGCCGTGCGCGCGCAGCAGCGCCATCACCGCGGCGCGGTCGTCGCGGCGGATCTGCACCAGGGCGCCGAGCTCCTCGGCGAACAGCGCGCCGATGACGCGGTCGTCGTAGCGGCCGCGCACCGTCTCCGGCTTCTTCTCCAGCTCGTCAGCATCCTGCATCAGCGGGTCGAGGCACAGGCCGTCGAGGTTGAGCGAGACGCCACAGCGGCCGGCGAAAGCCATCTCGCAGGCGGCGGCGAAGAGGCCGCCGTCGGAGCGGTCGTGGTAGGCGAGCAGCAGCCCCGCCGCATTCAGCGCCTGCACGGCAGCGAAGAAGCCTTTCAGCAGCGCCGGATCGATGTCCGGCGCGGCGTCGCCGGTGGCGCCATAAGCCTGGGCCAGCGCCGAGCCGCCGAGGCGCTGGCGGCCCTCGCCCAGGTCGAGCAGCAGCAGCTCGGTCTCGCCGGCGTCGCGGCGCAGCTGCGGCGTCAGCGTCTTGCGCGCGTCGGCGCAGGCGGCGAAGGCGGAGACGACGAGGGACAGCGGCGCGGTGACCTGCTTTTGCGCGCCATTCTCGCGCCAGGCGGTCTTCATCGACAGGGAATCCTTGCCGACCGGGATGCTGACGCCGAGCCGCGGGCAGAACTCGAGGCCGACGGCGGCGACGGTGTCGTAGAGCGCTGCGTCCTCGCCCGGATGGCCGGCGGCCGCCATCCAGTTGGCGGAGAGCTTGACCTTGCCGATGTCGCCGATCAGCGCGGCGGCGAGGTTGGTCAGCGCCTCGCCCACCGCCATGCGGCCCGATGCCGGCGCGTCGATCAGCGCCAGCGGCGTGCGCTCGCCCATGGCGAAGGTCTCGCCGAGCCAGCCGCGATAGGACAAGGTGGTGACGGCGCAGTCGGCCACCGGCACCTGCCACGGGCCGACCATCTGGTCGCGCGCCGTCATGCCGCCGACGCTGCGGTCGCCGATGGTGACGAGAAAGCCCTTCGAGGCGACGCTCGGCATGCGCAGCACGCGCAGGGCGGCCTCCTTCAAGTCGAGGCCGCCGGCGTCGAACGGCGCCGCGGCGCGGCGCAGGCGCGCCACCTCGCGCATCATGCGCGGCGGCTTGCCGAGCAGCACGCCGAGCGGCATGTCGACCGGCCGGTTGCCGAAGTGGCTGTCGGTGACAACGAGGCGGCCGTCGTCGGTCGCCTCGCCGAGCACGGCGAAGGGGCAGCGCTCGCGCTCGCAGAGGGCGCGGAACTCGTCGAGGCGGTCGGGAGCGATGGCCAGCACGTAGCGCTCCTGCGCCTCGTTGCACCAGATCTCGCGCGGCGACATGCCCGGCTCGTCGCTCGGCACGCGGCGCAGCTCGAGGCGCGCGCCGCGGCCGGCGCCGTGCACCAGCTCCGGCAGCGCGTTGGAGAGGCCGCCGGCGCCGACGTCGTGGATGGAGAGGATCGGGTTCGCCTCGCGCAGCTGGCGGCAGCGGTCGATCACCTCTTGGGCGCGGCGCTGGATCTCGGGGTTGCCGCGCTGCACCGAGGCGAAGTCTAGGTCAGCGGCGTTGGCGCCGGTGGCCATCGACGAGGCGGCGCCGCCACCCAGCCCGATCAGCATGCCCGGGCCGCCAAGCTGCACCAGCAGCGTGCCGGCGGGAAACTCGGCCTTCAGCGCGTCGCGCGCGGCGATGTTGCCGACGCCGCCGGCGATCATGATTGGCTTGTGGTAGCCGCGCACCTCGCCGCCGGCCTCCAGCTCGAGCGTGCGGAAGTAGCCGCACAGGTTGGGCCGGCCGAACTCGTTGTTGAAGGCGGCGGCGCCGAGCGGCGCCTCGATCATGATGTCGAGCGCCGAGACGATCCGCTCCGGCTTGCCGTAGTTGCCCTCCCAGGGCTGGACGAAGCCGGGGATCCTCAGGTTGGAGACGGAGAAGCCGCACAGGCCGGCCTTCGGCCGGGCGCCGCGGCCAGTCGCGCCCTCGTCGCGGATCTCGCCGCCGGAGCCGGTGGACGCGCCGGGAAACGGCGAGATGGCGGTCGGGTGGTTGTGCGTCTCGACCTTGGCCAGGTAGTGGGTCAGCTCCTCGTGCCAGCCGTAGGCGCCGTCCGGGCCGGGGCCGAAGCGCGCCGCCACCGCGCCTTCGAGCACGGCCGAGTTGTCGGCGTAGGCGACCACGGTGCCGGCCGGGCTGGCCTGGTGCGTGGCGCGGATCATGGAGAACAGCGAATGTGGCTGGCGCGCGCCGTCGATGATCCAGTCGGCGTTGAAGATCTTGTGGCGGCAGTGCTCGGAGTTGGCCTGGGCGAACATCATCAGCTCGACGTCGGTCGGGTTGCGCCCGGCGCCGATGAAGGCCTCGGCCAGGTAATCGATCTCGTCCGCGGACAGGGCGAGGCCCATGTCCTCGTTGGCCGCCGCCAGCGCGGCGCGGCCGGCGCCGAGGACATCGATGCTGTTGAGGGGCTGCGGCGCCTGGCTGCGGAACAGGTCCTCGGCCGCGTCGACGGTCTCGAGCACCGACTCGGTCATGCGGTCGTGCAGCAGGGGCAGCGCGGCGGCGAGATCGCCGCCGCCGTCGAGGTGCCAGGCGGTGCCGCGCTCGATGCGCGCGACGGCGGCGAAGCCGCACTGGCGCGCGATCTCGGTCGCCTTCGACGACCAGGGCGAGTTGGTGCCATGCCGCGGCTTCACCAGCCACCGCGCGCGGCCCGGCGCCGCGCCGGCCGGTCGCGCGCCGAGCAGGTCCTGCAGCCGCGCCAGGCCGGCGTCGTCCAGCGGCTGCGCCAGCTCGACGAAATACCAGTGCTCGGCGGCGAGCCCACGCAACCGCGGCAGGACGGCCTGCAGGTTCTGGCGAAGTCGTTCAAGGCGGTTGGCGGAAAAGGCGGCGGCGCCGCGCAGCTTGAGGACTTCGGCCATGACGGGTCAGTCGTGCAAAGCGCGATTATAGCCGAGGCGCCGGCTTGAAATTGCGCGCCGGCGCCCCCAGAATCCCTGGGATGGAGGCAAATTCCGAAATGAATCCCCACTGCATCGACATCAACGAAGGCAACTTCATGCAGGAAGTCATCGAGGCTTCCCGCCGCGTCCCGGTCGTCGTGGACTTCTGGGCGCCCTGGTGCGGCCCCTGCCGCAGCCTCGGCCCCGTGCTGGAGAAGCTGGCGGCGGAATACCAGGGCCGCTTCCGCCTCGCCAAGGTGAATGCCGACGACAACCAGGCGCTGGCGGCGCAGTTCGGCGTGCGCGGCATCCCCAGCGTCAAGGCCATCGTCGACGGCCAGATCGTCGACGAATTCACCGGCGCGCTGCCGGAAGCGGCTGTGCGCGAATTCATCGACGCCCTGATGCCCTCGCCGGCCGAGCCGCTGCGCCAGCAGGCGCTGGCGGCGCGGGCGCGCGGCGAAGCCGGCGCCGCGCGCGCCCTGCTGCGGCAGGCGCTCGACCTCGATCCGCGTCACGAGCCGGCGCGGCTCGACCTGGCCGAGGCTCTGCTCGAGGACGGCGTCCTCGACGAGGCGCAGCGCCTGCTCGACGAAGTGGCCGACATCGGC
>CAUJIV010000024.1 GCA_963205435.1 Pseudomonadota bacterium | reverse complement strand
GCCGGGCGGGCGGCGCCGACGGTCATCGCCGCCGTGCCGAGGCGCTCGGGGATCATCATGGTGTTGAACACCGGGTAGGCGCCGTGCACTTCGCCGACGACGTTCTCGCGCGGCACCTTGACGTCGCGGAACACCAGGCGGCCGGTGCCGCCGCCGCGGCAGCCCATCAGGCCGTAGAGGTATTTCGTTTCCACGCCCGGCCCGCGGTCGACGATGAAGCAGGTGATGCTCTGCTGCGGCGGCGCCTTGGGGTCGGGGTTGGTGCGCGCATACACCAGGAAGTAGTCCGCGCCCTCGGCGCCGACGATGAAGCGCTTCTGGCCGTTGAGCAGGAAGTGGTCGCCGCAGTCCTTCGCCGTCGTCGTCGCGCCGAAGAAGTCCGAGCCGCCGCGCGGCTCGGTGAGGCATTCGGCGGCGAAGATCTCGCCGGCCAGCAGCGGCTTGACGTAGCGCTCGCGCTGGGCGTCGGTGCCGTGGCGGATGATGGCGTCGCAGACCAGGTCGGCGCCGACGCCGAAGACGCAGGCCAGCTCGTAGCTGAGGCTGCCGATCTCCTCGCAGACGGCGCTGGCGGTCACCCAGTCCATGCCGCGGCCGCCCCATTGCTTCGGGTGACGCACGCCGAGCAGGTTGCGCTTCGCCGCCTCGCGCAGCCAGTCCTTCGGGAAGCGCACGGTCTCGGCGTCCATGTCGAGGATGAGCTGGCGCGGCGTGTCGCGCACAAAGGCGCGGGCGTCTTCGACGACTTTTTTCTGTTCGGCGGTGAGCAGATGTTCGATCATGGCTTACTCCTTGAAGTAGACGATCTGGTGGCTGGTGGCGAGCAGGATGCCGTCGCGGCTCCAGATCTCCGCCACCTGGTCGTGGTAGCCCTTGCCGAATCGCGAGGCGCGGGCGGTGCCGAGCACGGGCGCATCGCCCTGCGCCGCCAGCAGTGCGGCGTCGGCGTGGAAATAGGCGGTCATCGAGACGGTGCCGGCGGGCACGAAGACGGGCCGCCGGATGAAGATGCGCGGATAGAAGACGTCGCAGATCGCCGCCAGCGAGAGGAAGTCGAGCGGGCGCGGCGGCTCGTCGCGGATCCACTGCGTGCTCACCGAATCGGGGCCTTCGGCGGCGGGCATGGCGGAGAGGTCGCCGCCGCGGACGAAGCGGAAATCGTAGCGGCTGGTCCACGCCGCGGTCTTCACCGGATCGGCGCGGCGCAGCGTCGCCCACGCCGGCGCCTGCGGGAAGCCGGACTCGGTGGCCGCCCACGTCTCGCGGCGCTGGGCGAACACGGCGGTGGCGGTGATCGCGGTCTCGCCGCCCTGCGTCAGCGCCATGCTCCAGTGCTGGGTCGAGCGGTTGGTGCGGGCCGGCGCGGCGCCGATGCGGAAGTCGCCGTCGGCGATGGGCGCGGCGTAGTTCACCGTCAGGGCGAGCGGGTCGCCGAGGCGGGCGGGATGCGACAGTGCGGCGTTGAGCATGGCGGCGGCGATGACGCCGCCGAAGGGGCCGACCATGTTGCCGTAGGCGGGATGCGTGCGGCCGGTGAAGGCGTTGTCGCCTGCCGCGGCGAGGCGGACGGCTGAGTCGAAGGGATGGTCGGTGGCGGTCATGGAGAGTTCGTGCGTTTCATTCTCCCGCTGCCCTCTCCCCCTGCCCCTCTCCCGCGAGCGGGAGAGGGGAGAAGGTCAGAGCGCGGCGGCGGCGCGGGTGCCCTGGTCGAAGGCGCGCTTGGCGTCGAGCTCGGCGGCGACATCCGCCCCGCCGATCAGGCTCACCGCCTTGCCGGCCTGCTGCAGCTCGGCGAGCAGCGCGCGGTTCGGCTCCTGGCCGGCGCAAAGCACGATGGTGTCGACTTCCAGGACGCGCGCCTCGTCGCCCAGGCGCAGGTGCAGGCCGGCGTCGTCGATCTTCTCGTAGGCAACCCCGGCCAGCATGTGCACGTTGCGCCGCTTGAGCAGCGTGCGGCGGATCCAGCCGGTGGTCTTGGCGAGGCCCTCGCCGACCTTGCTGGTCTTGCGCTGCAGCAGCCAGATCTCGCGCGGTGGCGGCAGGCCGGCCGGCGGCTTGAGGCCGCCGCGCGCGGCGTAGGCGGCGTCGATGCCCCACTCGTCGCGGAAGCGGCCGATGTCGTCGGCGCCCTCGCCGGCATGGCTGAGCAGCTCGGCGACGTCGAAGCCGATGCCGCCGGCGCCGATGATGGCGACGCGGCGGCCGGCCTCGCGGCGGCCCTCGATGATGTCGGCGTAGCGCGCCACGCTGGCATGGTCGATGCCGGGGATGCCGGGCGTGCGCGGCGTCACCCCGGTGGCGAGCGCGACGTGATCGAAGCCGCCGGCGACGAGTTCCTCCGCCGTGGCGCGCCGGCCGGTCCGCACCGTGACGCCGGTCGTCTCGAGGCGGCGGCGGTAGTAGCGCAGCGTCTCGGCGAACTCCCCCTTGCCGGGGATGCGCTTGGCGAGGTTGAACTGGCCGCCGATCTCGTCGGCCGCGTCGAACAGCGTGACATGGTGGCCACGTTCCGCAGCGATGGTGGCAAAGGCAAGGCCCGCCGGTCCCGCGCCGACCACGGCGATGCGCTTGGGCGAGGCTGCGGGAGCGACGACCACTTCGGTTTCGCGGCAGGCGCGGGCATTGACCAGGCACGAGGTCAGCTGGCCGGTGAAGGTGTGGTCGAGGCAGGCCTGGTTGCAGGCGATGCAGGTGTTGATCTCGTCGGCGCGGCCGGCGGCCGCCTTGTTCACGAAGTCGGGGTCGGCGAGGAAGGGCCGCGCCATCGACACCATGTCGGCGTCGCCGCGCGCCAGCACCGCTTCGGCCACCTCTGGCGTATTGATGCGGTTGGTGGTGACCAGCGGGATGCCCACCTCGCCCTTCATGCGCCGCGTCACCCAGGTGAAGGCGGCGCGCGGCACCATGGTGGCGATGGTCGGGATGCGCGCCTCGTGCCAGCCGATGCCGGTGTTGATGATCGTGGCGCCGGCCGCCTCGATGGCCTTGGCGAGCTGCACGACTTCCTCCCAACTGCTGCCGTCCCCGACCAGATCGAGCATCGACAGGCGGAAGACGATGATGAAGTCCGGCCCGGCCTGCTCGCGCACGCGGCGCACGATCTCGACGGCGAAGCGGATGCGGTTCTCGAAGGGGCCGCCCCACTCGTCGTCGCGCTGGTTGGTCTTCGGCGCGATGAACTGGTTGATCAGGTAGCCCTCGGAGCCCATGATCTCGACGCCGTCGTAGCCGGCCTCGCGCGCCAGCCGCGCGCAGCGGCCGTAGTCGGCGATGGTCTTCCTGATCCCCCAGCGCGTCAGCGCGCGCGGCGCGAAGGGGCTGATCGGCGACTTCAGCCGCGAGGCGGAGACCGCCAGCGGATGGAAGGCGTAGCGGCCGGTGTGGAGGATCTGCAGGCAGATCTTGCCGCCGGCGGCGTGCACGGCCTCGGTGACGACGCGGTGCTTGGCCACCTGCCAGGGGAAGGAGAGCTGCGCCGCCTTGGGCGCGCCGCGCCCGGCGAGGTTGGGCGAAAAGCCGCCGGTGACGATGAGGCCGACGCCGCCGCGGGCGCGCGCGGCGAAGAAGGCCGCCATGCGCTCGAAGCCGCCGGCCACCTCCTCCAGCCCGGTGTGCATGGAGCCCATCAGCACGCGGTTCTTCAGCGTGGTGAAGCCGAGGTCGAGGGGCGCGAGGAGATGCGGGTAGGCGGTCATGACGTCACGATGCGTGGCAAAGCGGCAGTTTAGCGCGTCCGCGGCGCGGCCGCTCCGCCGGCAGGCGAAGACAGCGAAGGGCGGGCGGCGGGCTCAGACGCCGTGGCCGCGGAACCAGTCGCGCATGCGCCGCCAGCCGTCCTCGGCCGCTTCCTTGCGGTAACTCGGCCGGTAGTCGGCATGGAACGCGTGCGGGGCGTCGTCATAGACGTGGATCATCGACTGGCCGCCGGCCGCCTTCAGCTTGTCCTGCATGTCCCAGATGGTGTCGAGCAGGATGCCAGCGTCGGCGCCGCCGTAGAGGCCGAGCACCGGCGTCTTGAGCCGGCCGGCGAGGTCCAGCGGCTGCTGCGGCGTCAGCGCCGTCTTGTCGCCGGCCAGGCGGCCGTACCAGGCGACGGCGGCCTTCAGTCGCGGATTGTGCGCGGCATAGAGCCAGGTGATGCGCCCGCCCCAGCAGAAGCCGGTGATGCCGAGCCGCGCGGCATCGCCGCCATGGGCGGCGGCCCAGTCGACGCAGGCGTCGAGGTCGCCCATCACTTGCGCGTCTGGCACTTTGGCGACGATGGCGCTCATGATCTCCTGGATGCTGGCGACCTTGCGCGGATCGCCCTGGCGGGCGAAGAGTTCCGGCGCGATGGCCAGGTAGCCGAGCTTGGCCAGGCGCCGGCAGATGTCGGCGATGTGCTCGTGCACGCCGAAGATCTCCGAGACGACGAGGATCACCGGGAAGTTGCCGCCCCCGGCGGGCTGGGCGCGGTAGGCGGCCATCTCGCCGTCGGCGGTCCTGACGCGGATCTCGCCGGCGACGAGGCCCTGCGTGTCGGTATGGATCGCCGTCTGCGCCGCCACCGGCTGCACGGCGAGGGCGAAGCCGGCGCCGAGCGCCGTGACGAGGAAGCCGCGGCGCGAGAAGGGCGTTTCCGGCAGCAGGCTGGAGAAATCGGCGGAGAGGGCATCGCTCATGGCAGGCTTTTCCTTCGGCGGCGGCAACAGGGTCTAAAATACCCGTCTCCCCCCGATACTTCAAGCATGAAGGAGCTGCCATGAGCGTGCCGATCAGCCGTTTTCCCGTGCCCGAGCTGAAGGACCTGCCGGAGGACATCCGCAGCCGCATCGTCGCGGTGCAGGAGAAGTCGGGCTTCGTGCCGAACGTCTTCCTCGCCCTGGCCTGCCGGCCGGACGAGTTCCGCGCCTTCTTCGCCTACCACGACGCGCTGATGGAGAAGCAGGGCGGGCTCACCAAGGCCGAGCGCGAGATGATCGTCGTCGCCACCTCCAACGCCAACCAGTGCCAGTACTGCGTGGTGGCGCACGGCGCCATCCTGCGCATCCGCGCCAAGAATCCGCTGATCGCCGACCAGGTGGCGGTGAATTACCGCAAGGCCGACATCACGCCGCGGCAGAAGGCCATGCTCGACTTCGCCATGAAGGTCTGCCTCGACTCGGGCAGCATCGGCGACGCCGACTTCGAGCAGCTGCGCGGCCACGGCTTCTCGGACGAGGACATCTGGGACATCGGCGGCATCTCGGCCTTCTTCGGCCTGTCCAACCGCATGGCCAACATGATGAACATGCGGCCGAACGACGAGTTCTACCTGATGGGCCGGCTGCCGAAGAAGTAAGCCGCACGAGCGCCCTGCCGCGATCATGGACAGCGCCGACCCCGATCGCCTGGGCGCCTTCCGCTTCCTCGACCTGCTCGGCGGCGAACAGGACGCGGCGGCCGAGCTGCGCGCCGGGCTGCTGGCGCGGCCGGCGCGCATCGCGCCGAAATACTTCTACGACGCGCTCGGCTCGCGCCTCTTCGCCGCCATCTGCTGCCTGCCGGAATACCCGCTGACGCGCAGCGAGGCGCGGCTCTTCGCCACGCATGGCGAGGCGATCGCCGCCGCCGTCGGGCGCGGGCGCCTGCTGGTCGACCTCGGCGCCGGCGACTGCGCCAAGGCGGAGGCGCTGTTTCCTCTGCTGGCGCCGGCCGGCTATGCCGCGCTCGACATCTCGGCCGATTTCCTGCGCGCGGCGCTGGAGCGGCTGCAGGGGCGCTGGCCCGGCCTGCCCGTTTGCGGCGCCGCCATCGACTTCACCCGCGAAGGCGAATGGCCGCAGGCGGTCTTCGTGCCGACCGAAGCGCCGCGCCTGTGGTTCTACCCCGGCTCGTCGATCGGCAACTTCGCGCCGGACGCGGCGCGGGCCTTTCTCGCGCGCATCGCCCGCGCCTGCGCCGCCGCGCCCGGCGGCGCGCTGCTGGTGGGCGTCGACCTCGTCAAGGGCAGGGCGGCGCTGGAGGCCGCCTACGACGACGCGCTCGGCGTCACCGCCGCCTTCAACCTCAACGTGCTGAACCACGCCAACCGCCTGCTGGCGGCCGGCTTCGACGTCGCCGACTGGCGCCACGTCGCCTTCTACGACGAGGACGCCGCGCGCATCGAGATGCACCTCGAGGCGCGCCGCGAGGTCGAGGTGCGGCTTGGCGGCGCGACGCGCCGCTTCGCCGCCGGCGAGCGCATCCTCACCGAGTACTCCCACAAGTGGACCGAGGCGGGCTTCGCCGCGCTCCTCGAATCGGCCGGCTTCGGCCGCCGGCGGTCGTGGCTGGAGGAAGCGGGCGGCTTCGCCCTCTTTCTCGCCGAGGCGTCCTCATGAATCGCGATCTCGATCGCGCCGCGCTGCACGCCGCCATGGACGACAGCCGCCAGCGCCTGCTGGCGATCTACGCGGACCTCGCGCCGGAGCTCTGGCAGGCCGTGCCCTACCTGAAGATCATCAATCCGCCGCGCTGGGAAGCCGGCCACGTCGCCTGGTTCAACGAGCGCTGGTGCCTGCGGCGCATCGACGACGAACGCTTCCGGCCGTCGCGCTTCCTCGCCGATGCCGACCGCTGGTTCAACTCGGGCACGGTGGAGCACGGCACGCGCTGGACGCTCGACCTGCCCGACCGGCAGGCGATCCTCGACTACATGGCGGCGACCCTGGCCGCCTGCCACGAGGCCCTCGAGCGAGAGGACGCCGACCTCTATTACTTCCGCCTTTCGCTCTACCACGAGGACATGCACTGCGAGGCCTTCCACTACACGCTGCAGACCCTCGACCAGCCCCTGCCTGCCGGGCTGCCGGCCGGCCCGCCGCCGGTGGAAGAGGCCGGCGAGCTGGAATTCCCCGGCGGCGCGGTCGAGATCGGCAGCCGGCCGGACGGCGGCTTCGTCTTCGACAACGAGAAGTGGGCGCACGAAGAGATTCTTGCGCCCTTCGCCATCGACACGCGGCCGGTGAGCAACGGCAAGTTCCTCGCTTTCGTCGAGGACGGCGGCTATGAGGAGCCGCGCTGGTGGAGCGAGGCGGGGCGCCGCTGGCTGGCCGAGAGCGGCCGCGGCGCGCCGCGCGCCTGGCGCCGCGCGGCGGGCGGCTGGCAGCGCAAGGCCTTCGGCGCCTGGCGGCCGCTCGCCGCCGAGGAACCGGTGGTCCACGTCACCGCCTTCGAGGCCGAGGCCTGGTGCAAGTGGGCCGGCCGCCGCCTGCCGGCGGAAGCGGAATGGGAGGCGGCGGCGCGCCGCTTCGGCGAGGATTTTTCACCCTGGGGCCATGTCTGGCAGTGGACGGCGACGCCCTTCGCGCCTTACGCCGGCTTCGCGCCGGATGCCTACGCCGACTACTCGCGCCTCTGGTTCCACACTCACCGCGCCGTGCGCGGCGGCTCCTTCGCCACGCCGGCGCGCCTGCTCGCGCCCGCCTTCCGCAATTTCTACGAGCCGCAGCGCGACGACATCTTCATCGGCTTTCGCAGCGCGCGCTCCCTGTGAGCGGCGCCGCGCCGCCTTCCGCCGCCAGCACGGCGGCGAAGTGGGCGACCGAGTTGGCGTAGTAGGCGAGCAGCGGCAGGTTCTCCGCCACAGGTCGGAACAGGCCGTCGCGCTCGGCGACGACGTGGCGCAGGACGAGCATGCGCAGGCCGACGCCGATGGCGTAGTCCTGGTCGTTGCGCGGCACGTAGATGTGGGCGCCGCGCGCCTGCCAGTCGCCGAGCAGGGCGAAGGCGGCCGACTTGATCTCCAGCTCCGAGAGCGCCCGCGCCGGGTCGCGCGCGAACACCTGCGCCACCAGCGCCACCGGCACCACCGGAATGACGGCGGCGATGGCCTCCATCAGGCGGCGGCCGAGCCGCGCCACCTCCTCGCGGCGGGCGGCCTCGTCGAGGTCGGCGAATTCGATGCAGCGGGCGGCGGACCAGGCGCGCAGGGAGAGCGGCGTGCCGAAGTTGACGCAGGCGTAGCCGAGCCGGTGCCAGCGCCCGGCCAGCATCAGCCGCAGGTTGCGGCCGGCGAAGGCCAGCGCCGTCAGCACGGCGGCGACGGCGCCCTTGCGGCGGCGGCGCGGCTCGAGCTTGAGCAGCTGGCTGCGATCCTCCAGCACGCGGTCGTAGTTGAGGCCGACCGGGATGAAGACGATGTCGCGCTCGCCGCCGGCGCGGAAATTCTTCGTCATGTAGTCGAGCAGGCCGAATTTCGGCGTGCGCAGGGCGCCGTCCACCGTCAGCCCGCCCTCGGGGAACAACGCCTGCGGCACGCCGGCCTCGGTGGCCATGGCGACGTAGCGCGACAGCACCAGGCGGTAGAGCGGGTCGCCCGAATCGCGCCGCACGAAATAGGCGCCCATGGCGCGGATCAGCTGCTGCAGGCCCCAGACGCGCGCCCACTCGCCGACGGCGTAGGACAGCGCCACCTGCTCGGCGGCGAGGAAGGCGACCAGCACGTAGTCCATGTTGCTGCGGTGGTTCATGACGAAGACCACCGTCGATTTTGGATCGACGGCGGCCAGCCCGGCCTCGTCGGCGTAGCCGAGGCGCACGCGATAGAGGGCGCGCGCGGCGCGCTTGGCCAGCCAGTAGCCGAGGCGGAAATAGGCGTAGGCGTTGAAGGAGGGGACGATCTCGCGCGCGTAGCGGTCGATGCGCCGGCGCAGCTCGACCAGCGGCTCGCCGCCCTGGCGCGCCTGCTCGGCGGCGGCCGCCTGCAGCGCCGGATCGTGGAACAGGCGGTCGATCAGCACCTCGCGCCGCGTCAGCTTGAACGAGGGCAGCTCGATGCGCAGGCGGGTGTTGAGCTCGTCGATGACGGCGTTGATGCGGCGGCGGAAGAACCAGCGCATGCCCGGCGCCAGCAGCAGCACGCCGGCGGCCCAGGCCGCCAGCAGCGCCATGATGACGAACAGCCACAGCGGGACCGTGATGCCGGCGTCCATGTCCCTCCCCCTCGCGCGCCCGCACCGCGGCGGGCGCCGCACGGCTCACATCAGCACGATGTCGAACTGCTCCTGGGTGTAGCCCGATTCGGCCTGCAGCGAAATCGGCTTGCCGATGAAGCCGGAGAGCATCGCCAGCGCCGCTGACTCCTCGTCGAGGAAGAGGTCGATCACCGCCGGCGCCGCCAGCACGCGGTACTCGCGCGCGTCGAACTGGCGCGCCTCGCGCAGCAGCTCGCGCAGCACCTCGTAGCACATGGTGCGCGCCGTCTTCACCTCGCCGCGGCCGCCGCAGGTCGGGCACGGCTCGCACAGCACGTGGGCGAGCGACTCGCGCGTGCGCTTGCGCGTCATCTCGACCAGGCCGAGCGCGGTGAAGCCGTTCACCGTCATGCGCGTGTGGTCGCGCGCCAGCGCCTTGTTCAGCTCGGCCAGCACGGCGGCCTTGTGCTCCTCGCTCTCCATGTCGATGAAGTCGAGCAGGATGATGCCGCCGAGGTTGCGCAGGCGCAGCTGGCGCGCGATGGTCTGCGCCGCCTCGAGGTTGGTCTTGAAGACGGTGTCGTCGAAGTTGCGCTGGCCGACGAAGCCGCCGGTGTTCACGTCGATGGTGGTCATCGCCTCGGTCTGGTCGATGATCAGGTAGCCGCCCGACTTCAGCTCGACGCGGCGCGCCAGCGCCTTCTGGATCTCGTCCTCGACGCCGTGCTGGTCGAACAGCGGCCGCTCGCCGGTGTAGTGCTCGATCAGCGGCGCCAGCTGCGGCATGTAGTCGGCGGCGAAGGCCGACAGCTTCTGGAAGTTCTCGCGCGAGTCGACGACGATGCGCGTCGTCTCCGGCGTGACGAGGTCGCGCAGCAGGCGCTGGCCGAGGGTGAGATCCTCGTAGAGCAGCGCCGGCGGACGGGCGCTGGCCGCGGCGCCCCTGACCTCGGCCCACAGCTTGCGCAGGTAGGCGATGTCGTTGGCGAGCGCCTCCTCGCCGGCCTTCTCGGCCATGGTGCGGACGATGAAGCCGCCGGGTTCGTCGGCCGGCACCAGCTGCTGCAGCATGGCGCGCAGCTGCTCGCGCTCGGCCTCGCCCTCGATGCGCTGCGAGACGCCGATGTGCCTCTCCTGCGGCAGGTAGACCAGCAGGCGGCCGGCGATGCTGATCTGGGTGGACAGGCGGGCGCCCTTGCTGCCGATCGGGTCCTTCAGCGCCTGGACGATGAGGTTCTGGCCTTCCGAGAGGATCTTCTCGATCGGCCGCGAGATCTCGCCGGCGGCGCCGTTGCCGCGCGGCTCGCGGATGTCGGCGACGTGGAGGAAGGCGGTGCGCTCGAGCCCGATGTCGATGAAGGCCGACTGCATGCCGGGCAGCACGCGCACGACGCGGCCGAGATAGACGTTGCCGACGATGCCGCGCGAGGCGCTGCGCTCGATGTGCAGCTCCTGCACGATGCCGCCCTGCAGCAGGGCGATGCGCGTCTCCTGCGGCGTGAAGTTGACCAGGAATTCCTCGTTCATGGCGAGGAGTGTAGCAGGCCGCCGGCCGGCGCCGGCGGCGGCGCTCAGGCCGGGTAGCCGAAGCGGCGCAGCAGCAGCGCCGTCTCGCACAGCGGCAGGCCGACGATGCCGCTGCACGAGCCGCTGACCGACTCGATGAAGATGGCGGCGCGGCCCTGGATGCCGTAGGCGCCGGCCTTGTCGAGCGGCTCGCCGCTGGCGACGTAGCGGCTGATCTCCTCGAGGTCGAGCGGGCGGAAGCGCACCTCGTTGACGCTCAGCCGGTGCTCGCAGCGCTCGGCGTCGGCGACGGCGACGGCGGTCAGCACGCGGTGCACGCGGCCCGACAGGCGCTGCAGGGTGAGCACGGCGGCGGCCTCGTTCTGCGGCTTGCCGATGATGCGGCCGTCGATCTCGACGATGGTGTCGGCCGCCAGCACCGGATGGGCGACCAGGCGGCGCTGGCGCAGGCGCCCGGCGCCGGCGGCGGCCTTGGCGACGGCGACACGGACGACGTAGTCCTGCGCCGTCTCGCCCGCCAGCGGCGCCTCATCGACGTCGGCATCCTCGCGCGGCGGGCCGCGAAACAGCAGCGGCTCGAAGCGCACGCCGATCTGCGCCAGCAGCTCGCGCCGGCGCGGGCTGCGCGAGGCGAGATAGATCCTCGGCTCGAGAGCGATCATGGCTTCCCCTATTCGCGGTGGTAGGGATGGTTCTTCAGCAGGCTGGCGGCGCGATACAGCGCCTCGGCCAGCAGCACGCGCGCCAGGGCGTGCGGCAGGGTCAGGCTCGACAGGCGCAGGGTCTCCGCCGCCTGCGCCTTGATCTGCGCGTCGAGCCCGTCCGGCCCGCCGATGACGAGGGCCACCGTCTCGCCGGCCTCCTGCCAGCGGCGCAGCCTCCCGGTCAGCGCGCGCGTGTCGAGGTCCGCGCCGCGCTCGTCGAGCGCCACCAGGCGGGCGCCGGCCGGCAACGCGGCGCGGATGCGGCCGGCCTCGGCCGCCAGCACGGCATCGCGCGGCTTGCCGCCGTCGCGCGGCTCGGCCTTGACCGCGCGCAGCTCGAGCGGCAGCTCGCGCGGCATGCGCCGGGCGTAGTCGGCGAAGCCCTGCTCGGCCCAGCCCGGCAGGCGGGAGCCGACGGCGACCAGCAGCAGCTTCACCGCCCCCCCGCGGCGCCCTTCCTGCGCGCGGCCGGGCTGGCGGTCCACAGCTCCTCCAGATTGTAGTAGCTGCGCACCGCCGGCTGCATGACATGGACGACGACGTCGCCGAGATCGACGACGATCCACTCGCCGCTCTCCTCGCCCTCCATGCCGAGGATGCTGCCGCCGGCCTCGAGCACGCGGTCCTGCACGTTGCGGGCCAGCGATTTCGTTTGCCGCGCCGAGTCGGCGCTGGCGATGATGATGCGGTCGAACAGGGGCGTCAGCCGCGTCGTGTTGATCACTTCGATGTCGCGCGCCTTGATCTCCTCGAGCGCAGCGACGGCGATCTTCTGCAATCTCCTAGTGTCCATCTGCCATCCGGTAGAGGTGGTGTCGTTCGATGTACTCGCGCACGGCGTCGGGCAGCAGGTAGCGCGTGCTGCCGCCCGCCGCCAGGCGGACGCGCAGCCCCGAGGCGGAAACCGGCAGCGGCGTCATGTCGAAGCCGACGATGCGCCCGGCCGGCGACTCCCGCAGGACGCCGGCATCGCGGCCGAGGCGACCGCCGCAGGCCTGCGCCAGCGCGGCCGGCCAGGCTTCGGGCGCCAGCGCGAAGCCTGGCCGGGCCGCCACGCCGACGTGGGCCAGTTCCAGCACCTGCTCCCAGCGATGCCAGCTCGGCAGGCCGAGGAAGGCGTCGGCGCCGAGCAGCAGCACCAGCGACCGCCGCGGCATTTGCGCGCGCAGGCGCTCCAGCGTGACCACCGTGTAGCTGGGAGCATCGGCGCGAATCTCGCCGTCATCGACGAGGAAGTCGTCGTTGCCGGCCACCGCCAGGCGCACCATCTCGAGGCGATGTGCGGCGGCGGCGCGCGGCGGCGCGCGGTGCGGCGGCCGGCCGGCGGGAATCCAGGCCACTTGGGCGAGGCGCAGGGCCTCGCGCGCCTCCTCGGCGAGGCGCAGGTGGCCGTAATGCACCGGGTCGAAGGTGCCGCCGAGGAGGCCGAGCGGCTCAGCCATCGGCCGGCGTGGCGGCGCTGACGAAGACGTCGCGGTAGCTCACGTAGAAGCTGGCGAAGAGGACGGGCACGAAGACGAACAGCAGCGGCAGCGAGATGGCCACGGCCAGCATGCGCAGCAGGCTGGGCGACAGGCTGCCGGCGATGCCCAGCACGATGCCGGGCAGGACGGCGCTGACGAAGGCGATGCCGAGGCCATAGACGAGAAAGGGCCGCCAGTTGCGCAGGCAGGCGACGAAGCTGAAGAACAGCGCCTTCACCACCGGCACGTCGTTCCAGGCCACCAGCAGCGGCGCGAACCAGAACGCCATCAGCAGCGGCACCATGAGGAGCAGCGTGGCGCGCAGGCCGAGCAGCAGTTCGCCGCTTTCCATCAGGTCCTCCGGTGGCGGCTCGCCGCTGGTCATCACCTGCATCAGGGCGCCGCCGTCGAAGAGGGAGCCGCCGGCCAGCACCAGCAGCGAGCCGGCGAGATAGGCGGCGCCGAGGACGAGCAGCGCGTTGCGGTTCTTCCTGAAGCCCGAGTAGAGCAGGGCGAAGCCGTTCGCTCCGGCGCGCTCCAGCTCGCGGCAGCCGTTCATGACGCCGACCGAGAGCGCCGGCACGCAGAGCGAGGCGATCACCGCGCCGACGACCGGCACCAGGTTGAGGAAGATCAGCGTCAGCCAGTAGCCGAAGACGAGGAAGGAGAGCAGCGCAGGATTGCTGCGGAACAGGCGAAAGCCCTCGACGATCCAGTTCCAGCCGCGAACGGCGGGGAATTGGCGGGCCTGCATTCAGCGTGCGCAGCCGCGGCCGGCGGCGGCGCGGCGGTTATTCGAAGATCTCCACATACGACGCATAGACCGAGCCCATCATCACCGGCACCATCACCAGCATGCCGAGTCCGAACGGGATCATCGCCACCATGCACAGCACGAAGAGGATGACGCCGTAGACGAGGAAGGGCACGAGGTTCTTCAGGCAGGCGGAGAAGCTCGCCTGCATCGCCGCCAGCGGCGCGATGCCGCGGAACACCACCAGCGCCGGGGCGAACCAGACGGCCATCATCAGCGGCACCATCAGCGCCAGCATCACCAGCATGGCGAGGAAGAAGCCGCCCACCGCCACGCCGATGCCGGGGCCGCGCCCCATCAGGCCGCCGGTGAGGGCGGCGCCGCCGCCGATGAGGAAGACGGCCAGCATGACGACCAGCACGCCGACCAGATAGAAGACGCCGACGAGGACGAGGTTGCTGGCGTTCTGCCGGAAGCCGGCGAACAGGGCGTCGATGCCGAATGCGCCGCCCTCGGCGAGCGATTTGCAGCCGAGCAGGATGCCGCCGGCGAACACCGGCATGAGGAACTGCGCCGCCAGGCCGCCGGCGACCGGCACCATGTTGAGGGCGACGAGGATGACGAGGAGGATCACGGCGATGGCGATCCACGCGCCCGGGTTGCGGGCGAACAGCTGCCAGCCCTGCTTGAGCCACTCGATGCCGCGGCCGGCCTCGACCGCGCGGCCGGCCGGATCGAAGGCGCCGCCGCCACGCTTTTCGAGCGCCTGCGGAACGGAAAACGGCTCGTGGTCTGCCATGGCCTCCCCTTTTCGGCTAGCCCCGGGCGCCGGACGCGCCGCGGCTCAGAAGGTGCCGATCACCCACATCGGCACGCGCAGGCCGGAGTCGAGCGGCTCCTGGCGCGTCATGCGCCCGTCGCCCTTGTCGTCGATCAGGTAATAGGACACGCCGTGCGGTGGCGTCACCTTGATCATGTAGAGGCGGCCGTTGATGCGGTATTCCTCGACCTGGTCCTCGCCGCGGCGGAGAATGGTCACCTGCGGCTCCAGCGCCGGATCGGGCTGGTAGCCCGGCGGCGGGGGCGGCGGTTCGGGCACCGGCTGCAGGCCGGGCGGCTGCTGCGCCAGGGCGGGCAGGGCGAGTGCGAACAGCAGGGACGGCAGCAGGCGGCGCATGGCGATGTCCTCGGGGATCCGCGCGGGATTGTATCAGAGGTTCAGCAGCAGCTCGTGCTCGTGCGGCAGCGGCTCGAAGCAGCGTCCTTCGTAATGCTTGAAGATCGCCTCGACAACCTGCTCGGGCTCGTCGACCAGCTGCATCAGATCGAGGTCCTCGGCATCGATCATGCCCTCGCCGACCAGGCGCTGGCGGAACCAGTCGATCAGGCCCTGCCAGTAGTCCGACTGCATGAGGAAGATCGGCATGCGCAGGCTCTTGCCGGTCTGGATCAGGGTCAGCGCCTCGGTCAGCTCGTCGAGGGTGCCGAAGCCGCCCGGCAGCACGACGTAGGCGGCGGCGAACTTGACGAACATCACCTTGCGCGCGAAGAAGTGGCGGAAGGTCAGGGAGATGTCCTGGTAGGGATTGCTCTGCTGCTCCTGCGGCAGGCTGATGTTGAGGCCGACGCTGTGACCCTTGCCGTGGAAGGCGCCCTTGCTGCCGGCCTCCATGACGCCGGGGCCGCCGCCGGTGATGACGCTGAAGCCGGAGTCGGAGAGCAGCCGCGCCACCCGCTCCGCCTGCCGGTAGTAGGGATGGTCGGGGCCGATGCGCGCGCTGCCGAAGATCGACACCGCCGGGCGGATGGCGGAGAGGCGCTCGGTCGCCTCGACGAACTCTGCCATAATGCCGAACATCCGCCACGACTCGCGCGCCGTGGGCGAGGCGGCCTCGCCCAGGGGCATGGCGGAATTGCGAAGTTTTTCCCGGGTCATTGCTGTCCATCCAAAGCGGCGCTGAGCCATGCCGACACTGCTGCTGGTCGACGGATCGTCCTACCTCTACCGCGCCTTCCACGCCCTGCCCGACCTGCGCAACAAGGCGGGCGAGCCGACCGGCGCCGTGTACGGCGTCCTCGGCATGCTACGCCGCCTGGAAAGCGACTTCAAGGCGGACGGCGAGACGCTGCGCGCCTGCGTCTTCGACGCCAAGGGCAAGACCTTCCGCGACGACTGGTATCCCGAATACAAGGCCAACCGGCCGCCGATGCCCGACGACCTGGCCGCCCAGATCGCGCCCCTGCACGAGTGCATCCGCGCCCTCGGCTGGCCGCTGCTGTCGGTCGAGGGCGTCGAGGCCGACGACGTCATCGGCACGCTGGCGCGGCAGGCCGCGGAGCGCGGCTGGAACGTCGTCGTGTCCACCGGCGACAAGGACCTGGCGCAGCTGGTGAACGAGCGGGTGCGTCTGGTGAACACCATGAGCAACGAGATGCTCGACGAGGCCGGCGTGCGCGCCAAGTTCGGCGTCGGCCCGGACCAGATCGTCGATTACTTCGCCCTCGTCGGCGACAGCGTCGACAACGTGCCCGGCGTTGAAAAGGTCGGGCCGAAGACGGCGGCGAAGTGGCTGGCCGAATACGGCTCGCTCGACGCCATCATGGCCCGCGCCGGCGAGATCGGCGGCAAGGTCGGCGAGAACCTGCGCCGCCATCTCGACTTCCTGCCGCTCGGCAGGAAGCTCGTCACCGTGGCGCAGGACCTCGAGCTGCCGCTGCGGCTGGAGGAGCTGGCGGCGCGGCCGCCGGACAGGGAGAAGCTGGCCGAGCTCTACGGCCGGCTCGAGTTCAGGAGCTGGCTGCGCGAGCTGCAGGCGGCCGGCGCCGACGATCCGCCCGGCCCGCCGGCGGACGGCGCCCACCGCGCCGGCTACGTCACCCTGCTCGACTGGCAGGACTTCGAGGCCTGGCTGGCGAAGCTCGAGGCCGCGCCGCTCGCCGGCTTCGACACCGAGACCACCAGCCTCGACCCGATGCAGGCGCGGCTGGTCGGCCTGTCCTTCGCCGTGGCGCCGGGCGAGGCGGCCTACCTGCCGCTCGCCCACCGCTATGCCGCGGCACCAGAGCAGCTGCCGCTGGACGAGGCGCTGGCGCGGCTCAAGCCCTGGCTCGAGTCGCCGCGCCACGCCAAGGTCGGCCAGAACCTGAAGTACGACATGCACGTGCTGGCCAACCACGGCCTGCGCCTCGACGGCGTCGCCCACGACACCCTGCTCGAGTCCTACGTCCTCGAGGCGGAGAAGGGCCACGACCTCGACTCGCTCGCCGCGCGCCACCTCGGCATCAGGACGATCGGCTACGACGAGCTGACCGGCAAGGGCGCGGCGCGCATCGGCTTCGAGCAGGTCGACATCGCGCGCGCCGCCGAGTACGCCGCCGAGGACGCCGACATCGCTCTGCGCCTGCATGCGGCGCTGCAGCCGCGGCTGGCCGAGGCGCCGCGCCTCGAGGCGCTGTGCCGCGACATCGAGCTGCCGGTGATGCGCATCCTCTTCCGCATGGAGAGGAACGGCGTGCTGATCGACGCCGCGCAGCTGGCGCGCCAGGGCAGTTCGCTCGGCCAGCGCATGCTGGAGATCGAGGCGCAGGCGCAGGAGCTGGCCGGCCAGCCCTTCAACCTCAACTCGCCCAGGCAGATCCAGGAGATCCTCTTCGAGCGCGGCGGCCTGCCGGTGCTGAAGAAGACGCCCTCGGGCGCGCCCTCCACCGACGAGGAGGTGCTCGAGCAGCTCGCCCTCGACTACCCGCTGCCGAAGCTGATCCTCGACTACCGCGGCCTGGCCAAGCTGAAGGGCACCTACGCCGACAAGCTGCCGCGCATGATCAACCCGGCCAGCGGCCGCGTGCACACCAACTTCTCCCAGGCGGTGGCGGTGACCGGGCGGCTCGCCAGCTCGGACCCCAATCTGCAGAACATCCCCATCCGCACCGAGGAAGGGCGGCGCATCCGCCAGGCCTTCGTCGCGCCGGCCGGATCGCGCATCGTCTCCGCCGACTACTCGCAGATCGAGCTGCGCATCATGGCCCACCTCTCGGGCGACGCCGGCCTGCTTGAAGCCTTCGCCGCCGGCGAGGACATCCACCGCGCCACCGCCGCCGAGGTGTTCGGCGCTGCCCCCGGCGAGGTCAGCGCCGAGCAGCGCCGCTACGCCAAGGTGATCAACTTCGGCCTCATCTACGGCATGTCGGCCTTCGGCCTGGCGCGCCAGCTCGGCATCGAGCGCGCCGCCGCCCAGGGCTGGATCGACCGCTACTTCGCCCGCTATCCGGGCGTGGCGAACTACATGGAGGCGACGCGCGAGCAGGCGCGCAGCCTCGGCTACGTCGAGACGGTGTTCGGCCGCCGCCTGTCGCTGCCGGAGATCCGCGCCGCCGCGCCGGCGCGACGCCAGGCCGCCGAGCGCGCCGCCATCAACGCGCCGATGCAGGGCACCGCCGCCGACATCATCAAGCTGGCGATGATCGCCGTGCAGGGCTGGCTCGACGCCGAGGGCCTGCGCGCCCTGCTCATCCTGCAGGTGCACGACGAGCTGGTGCTGGAAGTGCCGCAGGCGGAGGTCGCCGCCGTCGAGCGCGAGCTGCCGAAGCTGATGGCCGGCGTCGCGCGGCTCTCCGTGCCGCTGGTGGCCGAGGTCGGCGTCGGCGCCAACTGGGACGAGGCGCACTGAGGCCGCGCGCCGCGGCGGCGCTCAGCCCTCATCGAGCACGCTCAGGAGGTATTTGCCGTAGCCGCTGTTCCTGAGCGGCTCGGCGAGGCGGCGCAGCTGCCCGGCGTCGATGTAGCCCATGCGCCAGGCGATCTCCTCCGGCGCGGCGATCTTCAGCCCCTGGCGCTTCTCGATGGTCTGCACGAAGTGCGAGGCCTCGATCAGCGACTCGTGGGTGCCGGTATCGAGCCAGGCGTGGCCGCGGCCCATGGTCACGACCTTGAGCTCGCCCAGCTCGAGGTAGCGGCGGTTGACGTCGGTGATCTCCAGCTCGCCGCGCGGCGAGGGCTCGAGATCGGCGGCGATGTCGCAGACCTTGCCGTCGTAGAAGTAGAGCCCGGTGACGGCGAAGCGCGAGCGCGGCCGCGCCGGCTTCTCCTCGATGCTGAGCGCCTGGCCGTCCGCGCCGAACTCGACGACGCCGTAGCGCTCGGGATCGGTCACCGGATAGGCGAAGACGGTGGCGCCGCCGAGGCGCGCCGCGGCCGCCTGCAGGTCCTTCTGCAGGTCGTGGCCGTGGAAGATGTTGTCGCCCAGCACCAGCGCGCTCGGCGCGCCGCCGACGAAGTCGCGGCCGATGATGAAGGCCTGGGCGAGGCCCTCCGGCCGCGGCTGCTCGGCGTAGGAGAGCGACAGGCCCCAGCTGCCGCCGTCGCCGAGCAGCTGGGCGAAGCGCGGCAGGTCCTGCGGCGTCGAGATGATCAGGATGTCGCGGATGCCGGCCAGCATCAGGGTCGACAGCGGATAGTAGATCATCGGCTTGTCGTAGATCGGCAGCATCTGCTTCGACACCGCCAGCGTCACCGGGTAGAGCCGGGTGCCGGAGCCGCCGGCGAGGATGATGCCTTTTCGCTTCGCAGTCATGGCCTCAATTCGAGTAGTGATGCGCGACCCAGTCGCGATAGGCGCCGCTGGCGACGCGCTCGGTCCAGGCCGCATGGTCGAGATACCAGCGTACCGTCTTCTCGATGCCCGACGCGAAGCTCTCCGCCGGCTGCCAGCCGAGCTCGCGCTCGAGCTTGTCGCAATTCATGGCGTAGCGGCGGTCGTGGCCGGGCCGGTCCTTGACGAAAGTGATCAGCTTTTCGTGCGGCGTCACCGGCGAGTCCGGATGCAGGCGGTCGAGCAGGCGGCACAGCGTCTTCACCAACTCGAGGTTGCTCATCTCGGCGCGGCCGCCGATGTTGTAGGTCTCGCCGGCGCGGCCGCCCGCCAGCACGGCGCGGATCGCCGCGCCGTGGTCGCCGACGTAGAGCCAGTCGCGCACGTTGAGGCCGTCGCCGTAGATCGGCAGCGGCTTGCCGGCGACGGCGTTGTGGATGACCAGCGGGATCAGCTTCTCGGGGAACTGGTAGGGGCCGTAGTTGTTCGAGCAGTTGGTGGTCAGCGTCGGCAGCCCGTAGGTGTGGTGGTAGGCGCGCACGAGATGGTCGGAGGCCGCCTTCGAGGCGGAGTACGGGCTGTTGGGCCGGTAGGGATGGGTTTCGGCGAAGGCCGGCTCGTCCATTTCCAGCGAGCCGTATACCTCGTCGGTCGACACGTGCAGGAAGCGGAAAGCCGTCTTGGCCTCGCCCTCGAGCGCCGACCAGTGGGCGCGCGCCGCCTCGAGCAGGGCGAAGCTGCCGTTGATGTTGGTGCGGATGAACTCGGCCGGACCGTGGATGGAGCGATCGACATGGCTCTCCGCGGCGAAGTGCACGATGGCGCGCGGCGCGTGGCGCCGCATCAGCTCGGCGACCAGGCCGGCGTCGTTGATGTCGCCCTGGACGAAGTGGTGGCGGGCGTCGCCCTCCAGGCTGGCGAGATTCTCGCGGTTGCCGGCGTAGGTCAGCTTGTCGAGATTGACGAGCGGCTCGCCGGTTTCGCGCAGCCAGTCGAGGACAAAATTCGAACCGATGAAGCCGGCGCCGCCGGTGACCAGGATCATTGCGGGATTTCCTCAAGGCAGAGCTGCAGGCAGTCGCGCCAGTCGGGCAGGGCGAGGCCGAAGCGGGCGCGCGCGGCCTCGCAGTTCAGGCGCGAATTGGCGGGACGTCGCGCCGGCGTCGGATAGTCGGCCGTGGCGATCGGCACCACCCGCCGCGCGCGCAGCCCAGGCCGGGCGGCGACGATGGCCGAGGCGAAGCCGTGCCAGCTCGTCTCGCCGGCGCAGGCAAGATGGTAGAGGCCGCCATTGAAGCGGCCGGCGCAGCGCTCGGCCAGCGCCTGGCGCAGCGCCTGCGCCGTCGCCTCGGCGAGGAAGCGCGACCAGGTCGGCGCGCCGACCTGGTCGGCGACGACGCGCAGCTCGTCGCGCTCGGCGGCCAGCCGCAGCATGGTGAGCAGGAAGTTGGCGCCGCGCGCGCCGTACAGCCAGCTGGTGCGGAAGACCAGGTGGTCGGCGCCGGAAGCCAGCACCGCCTCCTCGCCGGCGCGCTTGCTGCGTCCGTAGGCGCCGAGCGGGTTGGTCGCGTCCGTCTCGGCATAGGGCGCCGCCTGGGCGCCGTCGAAGACGTAGTCGGTCGAGTAGTGCGCCAGCAGCGCGCCGTGGCGCGCCGCCCACTGCGCCAGCAGCGCCGGCGCCTCGGCGTTCACGGCATGGGCGAGGGCGGGCTCGCTCTCCGCCTTGTCCACCGCGGTGTAGGCGGCCGGATTCACGATGACGCCGGGGCGCGCCTCGTCGAGCAGGCGGCCGAGCGCCGCTGCGTCGGCGAGGTCGAGCTGCGGCAGGTCGAGGGCGATGACGCGGCCGAGCGGCAGCAGCGAGCGCGCCAGCTCCCAGCCGAGCTGGCCGTTGCGCCCCGTCAGCAGGATGAGCGGCGCGCTGCCCTCGCGCTCCCCCTGGCGCGACGTCTGCGAACTGGCGGCGGCGCTCACGGGAACAGCTCCGCGACGGCAAACGGCAGACCCTGGCGGTCCTTGGCGGAGAGGATCGGCTCGCCGGCGAGCGGCCAGGGGATCGCCAGCTCGGCATCGTTCCAGAGGATGCAGCGCTCCTCCGCCGGGGCGTAGTAGTCGGTCGCCTTGTAGAGAAAGTCGGCCGACGCCGAAGTGACGAGGAAGCCGTGGGCGAGGCCCGGCGGCAGCCAGAACATGCGCTTGTTCTCCTCCGACAGCTCGACGCAGGCGACGCGGCCGAAGCTGGGCGAGCCGCGGCGCAGGTCGACGGCGACGTCGAAGACGCTGCCGGCCGTCACCCGCACCAGCTTGCCCTGCGGCCGGCCGAGCTGGTAGTGCAGGCCGCGCAGCACGCCGCGCGCCGAGCGCGAGTGGTTGTCCTGGACGAATTCGGCGCGGATGCCGGCCGCCTCCTCGAGCGCGCGCTTGTTGTAGCTCTCGAGGAAGAAGCCGCGCGCATCGCCGAAGACCCGCGGCTCGAGGATCAGCGCGTCGTGGATTTCGCTGGCAATCACCTTCATGCGGGCGGCATTCTACCTGCGGTTGAGGTACTCGACGCGCAGCTCGCCGCCGTCGAGGACGACCTTGCTCGCCGCGCCGAACTCGAAGACGAGGCGGGGCATGCGCGCCGGCGGCATGCCGAGCCAGTGGGTGAACAGCATGCGCAGCACGCCGCCGTGGGTAACCAGCGCGGCAGCCGGCGGCCCGCTGGCGCGCAGCTCGCCGATGAAATCGAGCGCGCGCGCCAGCAGGGCGGAGGCCGGCTCGCCGCCGGGCGGCGCGAAGTTGAGGATGTCGGCCACCCAGGCGTCGAAGGCCGGCCGCTCGATGTCGTCCCAGCGGCGCATCTCCCACTCGCCGAAATCCATCTCGATCAGCCGCGCGTCGACGGCCGGCGCTGGCGACAGCCGCTCGGCGAGGCTGCGGCAGCGGCGCAGCGGGCTGGTGTAGACCGCCGTCCCCCGCGGCAGCAGCCGCGCCAGGCGCGCCGCGTCGCCCTCGGCATCGCCGGCGATACCGATGTCGCTGCGGCCGTAGCAGGTGCCCTCGGCGACGTCGGGCCGCGGATGGCGGATCAGGAACAGCTCCATGCCCCGCGCCCGCCGATGATGCCGCCTTCACGTAGAATGGCCCACCCCATGCGTGCATTCTGCCTGATCGCGCTGCTCTGCGCTGCCGCGGCGGCGGCGCAGGAACCGGCCGCGCCGGCGCAGCGCATCGTCAGCCTGTCGCCGCACCTGACCGAGAACCTGTTCGCCATCGGCGCCGGCGACCGCGTCGTCGGCACCGTCGAGTTCAGCAACTATCCCGAGGCGGCGAAGCGCATCCCCCGCATCGGCCGCTTCGACGAGGTCGACCTAGAGGCCGTCGCCGCGCTGCGGCCCGACCTGGTGCTGGCCTGGGAGTCGGGCAACATCGCCTCGCATGTCGAGCGCCTCAAGGCGATCGGTCTCAGGGTGGCGGTGAGCGAGGCGCGGCGCATCGAGGACGTGCCGGGCGAGCTCGAGCGGCTCGGCGAGCTGACCGGCCGCGGCGCCGAGGCGCGTGCCGTCGCCGCGCGCTTCCGCCAGCGCCTGGCGGCGCTGCGCGCGCGTCATGCCGGCCGGCCCGTCGTCGGCGTCTTCTACCAGGTGTGGGACCGGCCGCTGATGACCGTCGGCGGCGGCCAGATCATCTCGGACGCCATCCGCCTGTGCGGCGGCGAGAACGTCTTCGGCGCGCTGCGGCAGATGGCGGCGGCGGTGACGCTGGAGGCGGTGCTGGCGGCCGATCCGGAAGTCATCGTCGCCAGCGGCCGCGGCGCCACACCGCCGCCCTGGCTTGACGAATGGCGGCGCTGGCCGGCGCTGACGGCGGTCAGGCGCGGCAACTTGTTCTTCGTGCCGCCCGACCACCTGCAGCGGCACACGCCGCGCATCCTCGACGGCGTCGAGGAGCTGTGCGGCCATCTCGAAATCGCGCGCAAGCGCAGGACGCAAGGAGAAGCGCAATGAAACGCAAGGCATTGCTCGGCGCCGGCATCGTCGCCGCCAGCTGGCTGCTGGCCGGCTGCGAGGCCATCTTCACCGGCGCCACGGTCGAGACCCGCGCCCTCGAGGCCGAGGCCGGCGGCGGTTTCCGACCCGTCACCTTCCGGCTCGAGCCGGAGATGTCGCCGGTCGCCCTCAACTTCCGCGCCGAGCTGGGCAACCACCCGGAGGAAACCGGCAAGTGGAACGCCTACGCCGCCACGCTGACGCGCGACGGCGCGACCGTCGCCAGCGGCAGCTTCAACGTCAATTACACCGGCAGCGTCGAGCTGCCGCCGGCCAATCCGGACCTGGTGATGGTCATGCTGGCCACGCCAGTCGTGAATGGCGGCGAATACCAGCTGACGATCCGCCCGCTCGGCCCGCTCGAGGTGACGCTGCAGAATCCGCGCGTCGAGCTGCGCCGCAACGTCGAGCTGCCCGCCGGCGGCCGGCAGGGCTGAGGCGGCAAGGCGGGCGCCGGGACACCCGCCTCAGGCGGCGACCGGATAGCGGCTGGAGATGGCGATGCGGTTCCAGGCGTTGATCACCACGGCCAGCCATTCGATCGCCGCGATCTCCTGCTCGCCCAGCACGCCGGCGGCCTCGGCGTAGACCGCGTCCGCCACCTGGCCGTCGGCGACCAGGGTGACCGCCTCCACCAGCGCCAGCGCGGCCCGCTCCTTCGCCGTGAAATAGCCGGTCTCGCGCCAGGCCGGCAGCACGCTGATGCGATCGCTCGACTCGCCGCTCGCCAGCGCGTCGCGCGTGTGCAGGCGCACGCAGAAGGCGCAGCCGTTGATCTGCGAGGCGCGCAAGCGCAGCAGGTGGGCGAAGCCCTTGTCGATGCCGGCGGCCTCGACCGCCGCGGACATCCGCTTCTCCAGCTCGGCCACCGCCTGGTAGGCCGGCGGCACGGCGGTGGCGAGATTGACCCGTTCTTCCATGTCACGCTCCTTTCTGTCGCGGCGCGCCGCCAGGCTGCGCCGCTTGCAGCCGGCCGCGCCGGCTCAGGTACTGCCCCCACAGCAGGCGCGCCGCCACCGCTCGCAGCGGGCGCCAGTCCCGCGCCATGCGGTCGACCGTCGCCGTCGCCAGCTTGCGTCGCCGCCCGTTCAGCTCCGACACGGCGATCTCCAGGGCCAGGTCGCCCGACGGCCAGACGTCGGCGCGGCGCAGCGAGAACAGCAGATAGGTGT
This sequence comes from Pseudomonadota bacterium, assembly GCA_963205435.1. Classification (GTDB taxonomy): domain Bacteria; phylum Pseudomonadota; class Gammaproteobacteria; order Burkholderiales; family Rhodocyclaceae; genus Desulfobacillus. The sequence goes on along the minus strand of CAUJIV010000024.1, from coordinate 18,607 downwards.
CGGCCGTCCACTTGCCGATGCCGCGCAGCTGCATCAGCCGCTCGCGCGCCGCCTCGTCGTCCAGCCGCCGCAGCGCCGCCAGGTCGAGTTGCCCGCCGGCGATCTGCCCGGCGATGCCGCTGGCGTAGCCGGCCTTCTGCCGGCTGAAGCCGATGGCGCGCAGATCCTCCGCGTCGAGAGAGAGGAAGCGCTCGGCCGTCACCCGGCCGAGGGCGCGCGCCAGTTTCGCGTAGGCCGCCCGCGCCGACTCGATCGACACCTGCTGGGCGAGGATGGCGAGGACCAGCCCGGCGAAGCCCGGCGGATGCGTCCAGAACGGCGGCACGCCCCAGTCGGCGACCAGCCTGCCGAAGCGGGCGTCGAGCCGAGCCAGCCGCGCCACCGCCGCGCCAAACGCCTCCTCCTCGAGCGTCGCCGGCGCCGGCAAGGCCGCTCCCGCTCCCTTATTTCCTCGGCCCGAAAGGCGGCTTCGCGCCGCCGGCGATGCGCTCGCACTTCCAGCCCGCCGGCAGCGTGCCGGAGGCGGCGAAGGCCAGCAGTTCCCCGGCCGCCTCGCCCTTGATCACGGCGTCGGCGTCGCCGTAGACGGTCTTCTCTTCCTTGTCGTTGTGGGCGAGCAGCAGCTTCTCCAGCTCGGCGAGCAGGCCCGCCACGCCGGCATCGCCGCCGCCGCTGGCGGCGAGCGGCTCCAGCTTGTCGAGCAGCGGCCACATCTCGCCATGCTCGCGCAGCATCGCCATGATGGCGCCGAAGGCGCGGCCGGAGCGCAGCGGCGGAAAGAGCAGCTGCTCCTCGATGTAGATGTGGCGGCGCAGCGCGGCGAGCGCCTTGGCCAATCCCTGCGCGGCGGCCGCGTCCGCGGCGGGCGCGGCCTTGAACGCCGCGATGCCGGCGTCGATGTCGCGATGCTCCTCGGCCAGCTTCTCTGCGATGGGGTTTGTCATGATTGCCTCCATGGTCTTTCGCGCATGTTCGTGCGTCCATCATACGACTTTGCACCGCCGCGCGGCGCCGCAGGCGCCTCAAGTAGAATGGCGGTCGCGCCTCTGCGCATCCTGCCGTGCCCCGCCATGAGTTCCCCGCATCCGCCGCCGCTCCGGCGCAACACCGTCTTCGCCATCGTGGCGATGGCCCTGCTCATGATGTCGATCGACTCGACCATCGTGGCGACGGCGCTGCACGCCATCCAGCAGGGGCTCGGCGCCTCGATCAACCTCGCCGGCTGGACCATCACCGCCTATTCCTTCGGCTTCGTCGTCATGCTGCCGGTCAGCGGGCGGCTGGCGCAGCGCTTCGGCAAGCGCCGCGTCTTCGTCGCCTCGGCCCTGGTGTTCACCCTGGTGTCGCTCGGCTGCGGCCTGGCGCAGGGCATCCACGAGCTGATCGTGCTGCGCGTGCTGCAGGCGGTCGGCGGCGCCGGCTTCACGCCGACCGCCACCGGCATCATCGTCGACCACTTCGGCTCGTCGCGCGACCGCTATGTCAGCCTGTTCGGCAGCATCTTTCCGATAGGCGCCATGGCCGGCCCGATCTTCGGCGGCTATTTCGTCGCCTATCTCTCCTGGCGCGATGTCTTCTTCGTCAACGTGCCGATCGGCCTCGCCATCATCCTGCTGGCGCTGCGCCACATTCCGCCGGACGGGCCGCCGCGCGCGACGCGCAAGGCCGACATTCCGGGCGTCCTGCTGCTCGGCGCCAGCCTGCTCGCCGGCATGCTCGCCGTCACCCTGCTCGGCGAGCGCCACGACGCCGCCACCCTGCCCGCCTTCCTCGCCTGCCTCGCCGTCGCCGCCGTGGCGGCGGCGCTGTTCTTCCGCCACATCCACCGCGCCGCGGAGCCGTTCATCGAGCCGCGCTTCATCCACGGCCGCCACTTCGGCGCGGTCAATCTGGTGAACATGATCTACACCGGCTCGATCATCGGCGGGCTCGCCCTGGTGCCCCTCTACGCCACCAGCCGCTATGGCATCGACGCCCTCGGCTCCGGCACGCTGCTGACGGCGCAGGGCATCGCCGCGGCGGCCTGCTCGCTGCTCGCCGTCGTGCTGCTGCGCCGCACCGGCTACCGTCGCCCGCTCTACGCCGGCAGTGTCGTCACCATCGCCGGCCTGGCCCTGCTGGCGCTGCCGCCGCCCGGCGGCCTCTCGCCCTATGGCTGGCTGGCCTTCGCCGCCTTCCTCGTCGGCGCCGGCAACGGCGCCATCAACCCGGCGATGCGCAATGCCGGGCTGCAGCTGGCGCCCGAGTCCTCGCCGATGATCGCCGCGCTGCGCACGCTGTCGCTGCAGATCGGCTCGATGGTGACGGTGGCCGTCGTCGCCGCCATCCTCGCCCACCAGGAAGACATGGGGCGGGCGCTCGCCGCGGTCTATGCCGCGCTGGCCCTGATCCGCCTGGCGGCGCTGCGCCTCGTCCGCCACGTGCCCGAGCAGCGCGGCGCCTGGTAGGCGGCCGCGTCAGCGGCGCGCGGGCGGCGCCGGCGCGGCGGCGCCGTCGACGGGAATGATGAAGCGCGCCTCGCCGTCGCGCAGCTCGCGCAGCGGATGGCCGTAGAGGCGCGACAACGATTCGGCGCCAAGCACTTCCGGCGCCGGCCCCTCCAGCGCGCGGCCCTCGCCGAACAGCAGCAGGGCGCGGTCGGCGTGGCGCAGGGCGAGGTTGATGTCGTGCAGCACCATGACGACGCCGGCGCCGGCCTCGCGCGCCAGGCGCGAGAACAGCTCGAGCACGGCGACCTGGTGGTTGAGATCGAGGTGGGCGAGCGGCTCGTCGAGCAGGTAGAGCCGCGGCCGCTGCGCCAGCAGGGCGGCGATGGCCAGGCGCTGGCGCTCGCCGCCGGACAGGGTGTGCACCTCGCGGCCGCCGAGGCCGGCGAGATCCACCGCCGCCAGCGCCTCGCGCGCGATGCGCTCGTCCTCGCCGCCCTCCCATTGCCAGCGGCCGAGGTGCGGATGGCGGCCGGTCAGCGCCGTCTCCAGCACGGTGGACTGGAAGGCGTCGTGATGGCGCTGCGGCAGCAGACCGCGCAGGCGCGCCGCCTGCCGTCCGCCAAGCTCCTCGTAGGAGCCGCCGCACAGCCGCACGCTGCCCGCCTCGGCCGGGCGCAGCCCGGCCAGCGTGGCGAGCAGCGTCGTCTTGCCGGTGCCGTTGCGGCCGAGCACGGCGAGGCGCTCGCCGGCGGCGAGGTCGAAGGACAGGCCGGCGGCGACGCGCACGCTGCCGATGCTGACCTCGAGGTCGCGCGCCGAGAGCAGGGGCGCCGTCATGCGCCGCCTCCGCGCGGGCTGCGCGCCAGCAGGTAGAGGAAGGCCGGCACGCCGATCAGCGCCGTGAGCACGCCCACTGGCAACTGCTGCGGCGCGACGATGGTGCGCGCCAGCGTATCGGCCAGCGTCAGCAGCGCGCCGCCGGCCAGCACCGCCGCCGGCAGCAGCACGCGCTGGTCGTTGCCGATCGCCAGCCTGACCAGATGCGGCACGACGAGGCCGACGAAGCCGACCGCGCCGGTGGTGGTGACGGCGGTGGCCGTCGCCAGCGCCGCCAGCAGGTAGATAAGCGGGCGCAGACGCGGCACCGGCACGCCGAGGGCGCGCGCCGCCAGTTCGCCGCGCGCCAACAGGTTGAGGTCGCGCGAGGCCGGCAGCGCGACGGCAAGGCCGAGCGCCAGCAGGACGAGCGCCGGCCACGGCGTGATGGCGTGGGAGAGGTCGCCCATCAGCCAGAACAGCATGCCGCGCAGGCGGTTGTCCGGCGCGACGGAGAGGATCAGCGCCACCACCGCGCCGCAGCCGGCGGCGACGATGACGCCGGTGAGCAGCAGCCGCGTCTGCGTCCATGAGCCGTCGCCGCGCGCCAGGCCGAACACCAGCAGCGTCGCCGCCAAGGCGCCGGCGAAGGCGCCGCCATTCACCAGCAGCAGCGGCAGCCCGGCCAGCATGGCCGAGAGGGCGCCGACCGCCGCGCCGCCGGAGATGCCGAGCACGTAGGGGTCGGCCAGCGGGTTCCGCAGCAACACCTGCATCAGCGCCCCGGCCAGCGCCAGCAGTCCGCCGCAGGCGAAGGCAGCCAACGCGCGCGGCAGGCGCAGCTCGCGCACCACCTCCGCCGCCATCGTCGCCTCGCCGCCGCCGAGGGCGGCGAGGACGTCGGCCGCCGACGCCGCCAGGCTGCCCGCCGCCAGCGCCACGGCGATGCTCGCCAGCCCGGCCAGGGCCAGCAGCAGGATCGCCAGCAGGGCGCGGCGGCGGCTCGGCATCAGAACCTGAACTCGGCGCTGACGTAGGCGTTGCGCCGGTCCTCCGGATAGGCGTTGAAGCTGGTGAGGGCGCCGTTCACGATGCCGTAGCTGTAATACGCCTTGTCGAACAGGTTGTTGATGCCCGCCGCCAGGCGCCAGTCGCCGGCCTGGTGGGTCAGCTTGAGGTCGGCGACGCCGTAGGCCGGCATGCGGCGGAAGCGGTTGGCCTGGTCGTTGTCGTAGCGCTGCCGGCCGACATGGGCGAGGTAAAGCGTCAGGCGCGTGGCGGGCGCGACACGCCAGCCGAGCGAGAGCGCGGCGCGCTGGCGTGGCACCAGCGGCACCTGCTTGCCGCTGACGTCGATGCCGCCATAGCTGCCCTCGCGGAAGCGCGCGTCGGTTCGCGCCAGCCGCGCGCCCAGCTCGAGTGTTTCGCCCAGGGGCAGCGAGCCTTCCAGCTCGAGGCCGCGCCGGCGCGTCGGCTCGAGGTTCATGTTGGTGAAGGCGAGGGCGTTGTAGTGCAGCTCGTCCTTCAGGAGGATGTCGAACAGGCTGGCGCGAAACGAGGCCTTGCCGGCGCGCCACTGCAGGCCGATCTCGCGGTCCTTCGAGGTCTGCGGCTTGAGCAGCGGCGCGCAGGGCGGGAAGAAGCAGCGGTTCTCGTCGATGTTGGCGACGCGGAAGCTGCGGCCGATGCGGCCGTAGGCCGACCAGCCGCCGCCGAGCTGCTGCTGCAGGGCCAGCTCGCCGGCGCTCAGCCGGCGCGTCGTCCTGCTCTTCGGCAGCGGGGTCAGGCTTTCCTCCTGCTGCTGCGCCACCCGCTCGCGGCGCAGGCCGAAGGTGAGCCGCGTCGTCTCGCCCAGCCCCAGCTCGTCGCGCAAGTACACGGCGGCATTCGTCTGCCGCCCGCTCTCGTCGCGGTTGCTCGGGAAGCCGAAAAAGGACGCCTCGGTGTCCTTACCGTAAACCCAGCCGCTCCAGTCCACGCCGGCGGTGAGGCGGTTGGCCATGCCGGCGACGGTCGCGCTCCAGCTCAGCCGCGGCGAGGCCGAGGTGATGCGCGCCTTCGCGCTGCCGCGGCTGAAGCCGACCGCGCCGTAATCGAAGTGCTCGCTGGTGCGCTTGACGCGGTGGCCGATGTCGGCGGCGAGGACCAGCTCGCCGAGGTGGTACTCGCCGTAGAGGCCGACCTGCTCGCTGCGGATGCCGGCGTGGTCCCTCGGCGTCGCCGCGCCGCGCGGGTCGCTCTTCAGCTGCGCCTCGCTGCGCGCGCCGGGCAGGCGCGCCTTCTGCTCGTCGGCGCCGAAGCGCAGCGCCAGCTGGCCGGCGCCGCCGGCGTAGCGCCACTCGCCGCTCACCATGTCCTGGAGCGAGCGGTTGTTGTCGCGGTAATTGTCGCTCTCGCGGTGCTGGGCGTGCAGGTTCAGGCCCCAGCCGCCGCCGGCGACGTTCAGGCCGGCGCGGGCGTCGCGCAGGTCGTGGCTGCCCAGCGTCAGCGAGGCATTGCCGCCCGTCGGCGCCGCCAGGGGCGAGCGGGTGATGATGTTGATGGTGCCGGCGCTGGCGCCGCCGCCGTAGAGCACGGCGCCCGCCCCACGCAGGATCTCGATGCGCTCGATGCTGTCGAGCGGGATCGAGGACAGGTGCGCCGCGGCCAGCTCGTTCTCGGACAGCCGCACCCCGTTCACGAGGACCAGGGTGTTCTGGTCGCCGCTCATGCCGAAGCCGCGCAGGTCGACAGGCGCGTCCGGCAGGCCGAGGAAGTTGATGCGGCTATGCACGCCGCCCAGCTTGGACAGCACTTCGCCGACGCTGCCGGCGGTGCCCTGGCGGATCTGCTCGGCCGTGATCACCTCGATGGCGATCGGCTGCTCGAGCGCCGGCGTCTCGATGCGGCTGGCCGTGACGACGACGACACCCTTCTCGTCGTCGGCGGCGAAGCCCGGAGCGGTGAGAGAAAGGGAAAGGGCCAGCGCGGCGAGCGCCCGGCGCACGGGGGTGGATGGCATTGCATGCTCCTTTCGTGCCGGCACGCGTCCCCGCGACCGGCGATGGCGTCGATGGGCGGAAAAGCCGCAGAGGGAGCATGGATCGGACGGACGACTGGCGCATGGCAGGCCCGGAGCCGGTTGCCGCACCCCCGCGGCGATTCCGAACTCGACGGCCTCCGCATCAGCGGAGGCCGCCTTCTGTCCGGGGCCGGTATCCGGGCTCGCAAGTCTTGATCCGCCGCCTTCCCAGGCTCGTCGCCCAGTGGCTGTGTGTGGCGGACCCGCACTCGCTTACCGTTGCGGGGGCAGCCGGGGCATTGCAGGCAGCGCCTGCGCACCCCGTTCCCGTTTAGCCCACCGGCGGAAGGCCGGCAGGACACCTCATGACAGGACGCAGCGTGAATTTGTCACGCCGCAGCGCGGATTGTAGGAGCAAAAGCCGCCGATTGCCACTCAATCGTGGGATATAATCACAAACAACATTGAGAAATCCCGGTTATTGCTTGACGTGTAATTACATTTTGGCTATTTTGCCGTGATGGAACGGGATCTCCTCGCGCTCGAGGAACGCATCGAGCAATTCATCGCGCTGTGCCAGGGCCTGCGCGCCGAGAATCAGGCGCTGCGCACACAGGTCGGCGGGCTGGAAGCCGAGCGCAAGCGGCTCAACGAGAAGATCGAGACCGCCTGCGCCCGCCTCGAGGCGCTGATGGAGAAGATTCCCGAATGAGCAGCCGCAAGGAAGCCAACACGCTCGACATCGTCCTGATGGGCCGCGAATACCGCGTCGCCTGCCCGCCGGACGAGCGCGAGTCCCTCCTCGCCGCGGTCGCCTTCGTGGACGGCAAGATGCGCGAGATCTCCGCCAGGACCAAGTCCACCGGCGAGCGCCTCGCCGTCATGACGGCGCTCAACCTCGCCCACGAGCTGCTTTCCGTCAAGCTGCCCGGCGGCTTTGACATGCAGGATTTGCGCGGTAGAATCGTCTCAATGCAGGCGCGGCTCGACGAGGCGATGGCCAGCCAGGAGCAGCTCTTCTAGGCAGCCATGCAGCACCGTCCCGACGCCGCCGAATTCCCCTGCGGTGTTCGCCAAGGCCAACCATTCCTTGAACCAATGACTTGGCATTGGCCGCCGACCAAAGCGTCACTTTTGTGCGCGTCTCCCAGTCAGACGCACCTGCGGTGACCGGAAGGCGGCCGCTCTGGACCCTAGGTTCAGGATGCCGGCCTAGCGGCACAGGCGGGGGACCTCTTCAGAAGCGCGGCCATGTCCGCGCTTTTCTTTGCCAAGGCGCCACCCTTGCAAGTCAAGGCGCGCGCAATTCCCTAGAATAGGGCCTAGACACGGTCGCCCCCGCGCCATGTACGAGCGCATCATCATTGCCGACGATCACCCGGTCTTTCGCGACGGCATCTGCCGCCTCGTCCGGCGCCTGTGCCCCGAAGCGCAGATCGTCGACGTCGAGAGCGCCGAAGATCTCCAGCGGGCAGCCGCGGAAGGCTACGTCACCCTTTTCCTGCTCGACCTCCTGTTCCCCGGTTTCGACGGGGCAAGGAGCGTGCAGCAACTGCGCGAGGCGCACCCGCTTTCCGCCATCCTCGTCATCTCCATGCTCGAGGATGGGGATACGGCGGCGGGCGTCATGGCCGCCGGCGCCAACGGTTTCCTGCCGAAGAGCGCGCCGCCAGCGCGCATCAGCGCCGCGATTCGTGCGATCTTTGAGGAAAACGCAGCCGTCCTCGACTCAGCGAAACTCGTCCGCGCCGCACCGGCCGACCCGCTGCGCGGCCTGTCGGCCCGTCAACGCGAGGTGCTGCGGCTCATCGGCCGCGGCTTGACCAACAAGGAAATCGCACAAGAGCTCAAGCTTTCTCCCTTCACGGTGCGCAGCCATGTCTCGGCCCTCCTGCACAGCCTCGGCGTAACCTCGCGCTCGGCCGCCGCCGCGCTCGCCGCGGAGCACGGGCTGGTTTAGGCTTCCGCGGCCAGAGCCGGCCGCGCGCGATGGCGGCGCCTGCCGTCCGCCGTCAGCAGGAGCGAGTGCAACTGCCCCGGCCGCACCGGCTTCATCAGCACCGGCACGCCGAGCGCCTTGGCCCGGTCCTCCAGTTCCGGCACGATGGCGCCGGTGATGATCGCCGCGCTGAAGGCCCGCCCCGCTTCTGCCAGCCGCTCGACCGCCTCGATACCGGTCGCCTCGCCGCCGAGCATCTGGTCGATGATCAGAAGATCGAATTCGGCCGGCTCGTCCGGCGGCACGGAGCGGGCATCGACGCGACAGCCCCAGCGTTGCAGGAGCGCCGCCATGCCTTCGCGCACGGCGGCATCGTCGTCGACCACCATGACGCTGAAGCCCTCGAGCGGATTGCGCGGCTCCGGCGGCCTCGCCGGAGCCATCGCCGCAGCCTTCTTCGCCAAGGGCAGGCCCGCCAGGCGGAACAGCGCGCCGCGGTCCGGCTGCGATATCACACTCACCTCGATGTCCATCAGCGTGGCCAGGCGGCGCACGATCGACAAGCCCAGTCCCAGTCCTTCGATCTTGCCCCGGCCGCCGGGCTGCAGGCGGAAAAACTCTTCGAAGATCTTTTCGTGGAATTCAGCCGGAATGCCAAGGCCGTTGTCGTGGATTTCGATGCAGGCGCCGCCTCGCCGGCGCCTGCAGCCGACCAGTACGCTGCCGCCTGGCGCGTATTTGACGGCGTTGCTGAGAAGATTCTGCAGCATCGTCTGCAGCAGATCCGCATCCGCCTGCACGCACAGCGAAGTCCGCACCAGCCGGATGGCGACAGCGTTCTCGCGCGCCAGCTCTTCGACCTGCCGCGCGGCATCCTCCAGCAGGGGCATGAGCATCACCGGCGCCGGCGCCGGCTTGATGCGCCCAAGATCCAGCGTGGCGACATCCAGCAGCGACTGGAACAGGCGCCCGAGCCCGCCGAGAGCATGATCGATGCGGCGGATGATTTCCTGGCGCTCGGCGTCGGTCTCGTCGTGGCGCAGGCTTTCCACCAGCAGGCCGATGGCATGGACGGGCTGGCGCAGGTCGTGGCTGGCCTGGGCCAGCAGGCGCGACTTGGCCGCGTTGGCCTGATCGGCATCGCGCTGCGCCGCCTCGAGCGCCACCACCTTCTCCTCGAGAACGGCGAGCAGGGCAACGTTCGATGCAAGGAAGCGGTGCATGCGGCGGGCCAGGGTCGTCAGCATCGCTCCGTAGAGCAGGATCATGAGTCCCATGGCGGCGCCGCGCAGGTCCGGCGCATACAGGACAAAGGCCAGGGCCAGGCCCGGCAGGGACATCCAGACTGCCAGCAGGCAAGAGCGCAACAAGGCATGCTGCGAGCTGACCGCGCCCAGCGCCGTGCCGCCGACGACAATGGCATAGAGGCCCAGCCTGTCGGGCAGGTCGAGCGCCACGCCGACTGCACCCAGGCCCCAGCACAGGCCGACGCCGGCTATGACGATCGAATGGAGGGCGGAAAACTGCCGCGCCCGCTCCGGAGCCGGCTCTTGCCGGTTCGGGTATCTAAGGCTGAGCAGGCCGAGATAGGCCGAGCCCGCCAGCATCAGCGCCAGCCAGGCATTCAGCCAGGATGGTTGGCGTTCTGTTACGAGAATGGCATAAGTCAGGATCACCACGCCCAGATGCACCAGCCAGCTCCGGATGGCGATGGAGAACAGATAATCCTCCCGCCATGTCCGCGGATCGGGGCGCTGCGCCAGCTCGAGCGGCGCCATCATCACTGCTTCGGCCAGAATGGCCTGATGACGAAGGACGACGGCAGAAACATCGAATACCCGTTATTCAATGCAGCAGCCGCAGTAGACCAGCAGGGCGGGCAGATTGTCCAGCCTATCGGCACGCCGGCTCGCCGCGCGTCGACGCATGCAGCGCTGGTTCGCTACCACCTTACGCGGGTCCCTGCCGCATTCTCCTGCTGAACTCAGCGGATCGGTACGGCATCCTCCTCCTCGCTCAGATACGGGATCGAGGAACGGAAGCCTCTCGCGAAGGTCTCGGCCGAAAAAGCTCCCTGGCCGCCACCAAGGGCGAACAGATCGCGATTGACGCTATCGATCCGTGCAGCGCCCAGGGAATAGGGCGAAGACACCGGCAAGATGGTCAGGGTGCCATCGACAAAGATCAGGTGGTAATTCGGCGCTGTAAGTCCCTGTGGAGTGATCAAGTAGCTGCCGGCATCGATCGCTCCCTGACTGTTGCCACCGTAGGACAGGCTGCCGCTAAGCACGGCCACACCCTCGCCATTGGCGAAACCTGTGTAGCTGACGCCATTGCCGCCGCTCCATGCGTTGCCGTCATACGACTTGCTCGCATTGCTCGCGGTAATGGTGAGCGCGGCCGGGGTGACGGTGAGGCTGCCGTTGGCATAGGTGATGTTGTAGTTGCCGGCGCTGAACGTGCCGCCGCTCGCAGCGCTCGCGGTGATGGCGTAGGGCGAGCCACTCGCCGCCGCACCGGCGGCCGCGCCAGCGCTCGCCAGGCTCACGCTGCCGATGGTCTCGCCGTTCTGCAGCCCGCTCGAGCTGAATTCGCTGCCGCTGAAGCTCAAGCTCTGTCCATAGCTCTTGCTCGCATTGCTCGCGGTAATGGTGAGCGCGGCCGGGGTGACCGACAGGACGCCGTCGTTGTAGAGGATGTCGCCCCACTTCTGGTAGTCCGCCTGGGTCGTGTAGCTCGTCGACAGGCCGCTGATGCCGATCGGGTAGTTGCCGGCGTTGATCGCACCCTGACTGGTGCCGCCCCATGTCGGGGTGCCGGTCAAGGTTGCGCCGGCTGCGGTATAGCCGTTGTTGCCGGTATAGGCCGAGCCGTCGTAGGACCGGGTGTCGTTGTTGGCGGTGACGATGGTCGGGCGTTGCAGGTCGCGCAGTACCGGATAGGAGTCGTTTTCATAAATGCGCCAAGCGTTGGTGAAATCCCATCCCGTGAAGCTCGCCTGCTGCTTCATCTGGGCCGTGGTGAGACCGCTTCCGACCGCACTGCTGACTTGGCCAGAAGTCTGGGTATCCCAGAAGGAATTGCTTGCCGATCCCGAAATACGGTAACCAACCAGTCCGCCCCCGCCCCAGCTGGAGACCGAGACGCTGCCGGTGGCATAGCTGCCGAAAATGGTGCCGAGGATGGTGCCCACCAGCCCGCCCGCGGCCTGGGTGCCCGTGACGCTGCCGGTGGCGTAGGAGCGGCGGATGGTGTCGTAGTCATAGCCCACCAATCCGCCGATATCAGTTCCTCCGGTGACATTCGCCAACGAAAAACTGTCCTCGATGATGCCGTCGTTGCTGCCGACCAGTCCGCCGCCACCCTGGCCGGTGATCTGCAGGGTTCCGCTACTCCAGGCGCGGCTGATGAGGCCTTCGGCGACGCCGACAAGGATGCCAGTGGCGTTCATGCTGCGCACATCCGCATTGGCAACGCCAAGATGGAGGATCGCCGAACTGGGTGCGGTCCAGCCAAAGAGACCGATGGCTTGTACGCCGGGACGATTGATAGACAACCCGCTGATGGTGTGCCCGAGGCCATCGAAGCGACCTGAGTACTTGGTTGTGAAATCGCCGATGGGCGCAAAGCCTGCACCAGCGTTCCAACCGGCGGTGGTGGCGGCGGCGATGTCGGCGCCGAGGACATAGTTGCCGCCTTGCATGCTGGCATGCGCCAGCCCCTGCAAGGTGTTGTTGCCGCCGGCACTATTGTCGGTGGCACTGCCCAACGCGGTGATGATGGTGTAAGGCAGCGTCACGCCGTCGCTGCCGAGTTTGGTGGAGAAGCTCCCGGTACCGGCGAGGTTGACCGGCGCATGAATGCGGTAATCGGAGGTGTTGCCGGCATTGACCGCACCCTGGCCGTATTCGAGCGCCAGCCCGGCGGTATTGCTGGCATTGAGCGTGGCGTTGATGTGGATGTCGCGATCGGCGTTGAGGGTGAGCAGGTGCTGGCTCCAGCTGATTCCGGCATTGACATGGATGTCGCCAGGGTCGCCACCCGCGCCCGGATTGCTTCCGCCACCCCAGCCCGTGTTGTTGCCGCTGTCAGCCGTGGTGACGGTGACGTTACCGCTTCCCAGCGCAGTCTGGATGGCTGCCGCCTTGGCGCCGTCGATGGTGATGTCGGTGGGGTCGATCAGCCATTCGCCGCCCTGGCTATCGACGTTCAGGTCCTGATCCAGTTCGACCTGCGCGGCGCTGGTCTCGATGAACTTCGCCTGCAGGTTGCCGGCGGCCCGGGTTTCCCCATGGCGCATGTCGGCCAGCAGCAGGATGCGCCCGTCCTTCTCCTGCACCGTGCGCGCCTGCACCGTGCCCTCGTTGGCCACCACGCCGCTGCTCAGGGCGTCGGCGGCGGCGCTGGTCATGACCACCTCGCCGCCATCGGCGATGATCATCTGCCGGTTCTCGATCAGGGTCTGCACGGTAGCCGGATGCAGATCAATCTGGAGATGTCCGTCGGCACCGGTGGCGAGCGTCGCCGCATCGCCGGCGGCCATGACGACCTGGCCGAGCCGGGCGCGGATGACGCCCTCGTTCCTCACCGTGGGCGCGAGCAGCGCGACGAGGCCACCGCCAGCAGCGGTGATCTCGCCGTAGTTCTCGACCGCGCCGGTTGCGCCGCTGCGGGTGAATCGCTTGCGGCCGGCAAGGAAGTCCTCGTCGCTCGTGTCGAGCGTGGAGGCGACAAGGCCGCCCACATCAACCCGCGCGCCCTGGCCGAAGATCACCCCGTTGGGGTTGATGAGCCAGACCTGGCCGTTGGCGTTCAAGGCCCCTTCGATGCGGCTGGCGTCTCCGGCCAGCACACGGTTCAGCGCCACGGCACTGGCCGAGGGCTGCTGGAAGGTCACGCCGGCCTGGCTGCCGATGTCGAAGCCCTGCCAGTGCAGGATGGCCTTGTCCGTGGCCTGCCGGATGGTCATCTGGCTGGCGGATTGCTCGATCTGCGCCTGTCCGGCGACGAGCTGTCCGCCCGTCGGCAGGGTGTCAGGGGCGAGCGAGCCGGCCGCCGCCGGCAGGGCGAAGGCGCCGGCCAGAAGGCCGCCCAGCAACACGACCGTTGTTGCGCCGCGACCGCCGCGCTTGCCGCGGGAACGGGCGCTCTCGGGCGCCGGCACGTATTGCCGGCTCTCTGCGTTCCAGACAGGGCGGTAGATGCGGTTCATGCGACCTCCGAATCCTAAAAGGCGGCGCTGGCGGTCAGCCAGAGGCGGGTGGCGCTGGCACGGCTGCCGTCGTTGTTGCGGCCGCGGGCGTCGCGGCCGGGGTTGTGGCCGATGGGCGTGGCCAGGCTGGCGGCGAGCCGCCAGCGGCCCCAGCCGTCACCGCCCTCGTGGGCAAGGCCGATGCCGATGCCGCTGAGACCGTAGCTGTTGGGCGCGCGCGCGCCGCCGCGCCAGCCGGCCCAGGTGTTCTTGTGCTGGCGGATGCGGCCGCTGTCGATGAAGCCCTGCGCCAGCCAGCCGTTGCCGAAGGGCCGCTGCAGGGCAAGTTGCAGCAGCAGACCCTCGTCGCCTGCCGCCTCGTTGACCGGATAGGCGCGCACGCCGTTGGGACCGCCGAGGACGAATTGCTCGGAGGCGCCGAGATTCTTCCTTGCCCACTGGCCGGACAGCGCCGCGCTCAGGCGGAAGCCCGCTCCGAGGGCCTGCAGCCTGCTGATCTCGCCGGCAAGCTTGCCGTAGCCCCCGGCCGCGCGCGGCCCGGCGGCATCGAGCGCCTTGTCGCCGGCAACGTCGCCGATGCGCAGGCGCCCCTCGACCAGGCGCAGTTCGCCCCAGGTGACGCCGCCCCCACCCAGGCTGTCGCGCTGGTCGCCGCGCAGGCCCAGCCCGAAGGCCGTCACCTTGTGGCGGCGGCTGGTGGCGCCGAGCAGTTCGTCCGTGTAGCGGCGCTGCTCGTAGCCGGCGAAGAGGTTGAGGTTGCGGTCTGCCTGGCGCAGCAGGGCGTAGCGGATTTCGCCGCCGGCGGTGGTGGCGCGCCCCTTGCCGTCGAGGGCGCGGAAGCGCTCACCCAGCCGGTAGCGCAGGTGGGAAACGTGCGCGGCGAACGACCAGCCGTCGCTGCCGAGCGGGGTTTGCCAGGCAATGCGGCCGCTCGCCAGCCGCGCGGCGGCGAGCGCTTGCAGGGAGAGCCGGTCGCCACGGCCGCCGAGGTTGTTGAGCGCGATGCCGCCGAAGGCGCGCAGCGTGCCGGTCGCCTTGATGCCGCCGTTGTCGAGGCCGGCATTGCCGCTGAGGAGCGACGTGTCCTCGACACGCAAGCGCAGCCGGCTGTGGCCGGGCCGATCCCCCGGCCCGAGCACGCCGGTGGCGCGGATGCCGGCCAGGTCGTTGGCCAGCAGCAGGCCGCGCTCGACGGCGTCGGCGGAGAGCGGCTCGCCTTCGACCAGGCGGGAGACGACCGTGCGCTCGACGAATCCGGCATCGGCGCGCGTCGTTCCCCGCTGCTCCAGGCGGCTGCCGCCATAGCGGCCCTCGACCACCTGGATGCGAATGCGCCCGTCGGTGGCGTCCTGCTCGGGCAGGTAGGCGCGCGCCCACCAGCCGTTCTCGCGATAGTGGCGGACGATGCGCTGGGCCGCCTGGTCCAGTTCGGCCAGGGCAAGCGAGCGGCCGACGAGATCGCTCATCAGCGCCTTCAGCTCTTCGGCCGGCCTGAGGCTCGCTCCTTCTATGATGAACTCGCGCACGGTGACGCGAGCTCCCCTGGCCTCATCCGTCAGCGGCTTCGCGGGCACGGCGGGCGCGGGCGCCGCCGGCATCGGCCGCAGCGCGCGCTCGGTCTCGCGCTGCACGGCGCCGGCATCGGGAGGAATCTGCGCCAGCACCGGCAGGGCCAGGCAGGAGGCGAGCAGCGCCGGCAGCGCCCGCAATTGCGGACGCAGGGGAGCAAGGTGGCTCAACATGATGATTGCCAATCAGTTTCGGTTCGCGAACAGGAGCCATTTTCTGCGTGCCGGCCAAGACGCGCAATCGGACAGATGTAGCAGTCGTCCTACAGGAAAAATTCACGTTTTTCAGGGGGATACGGCAGCGAAAGCGGGAATCCGCGGTTTCGCGATGGCGCCCTCGGCCGGTTGCCGCTACGGCGCCTCGTCCCGCGTCTTCCCCTTGTCCGGCGAAGCGGCGCAAACCCTGCAAGCGGCGCGCCGAGTTGTTAACATGACGGTCTCGCCAGAAAACCACAGGAAAAAGAACATGCGCTACTGGCTGCTCAAGAGCGAACCCGATGCCTACGGCATCGAGGACATGGCGCGCGACAAGGTGACGGCCTGGTCGGGCGTGCGCAACTACCAGGCGCGCAATTTCATGCGCGACCAGATGCAGCCGGGCGACCGCTGCTTCTTCTACCACTCCAACTGCGCCGAGCCGGGCATCGTCGGCATCGTCGAGGTGGCCAGGCGCGCCTACCCGGACGAGACCCAGTACGACCGCAAGAGCCACTACTTCGACGCGAAGGCGACCCCGGAGAACCCGCGCTGGTTCAATATCGACGTCAGGCTGGTGAGGAAGCTGCCGCTGGTCAGCCTGGCGGAACTGCGCAAGCACGAGGAACTCGCCCACATGCGCGTGCTGGCCAAGGGCAACCGCCTGTCGATCACCCCGGTCGACCCGGCGGAATGGAAATTCATCACCGGCCGCCTGGCGGGAGCCAGGGCTTGAGGCGTGCCGCGGCGGCGCGCCGCCGCCTTGCCCATCGGCGCGGCAGCGGGGCAGGCGCATGAGCGCGTGGTGGCTGGTTTACCCGCTGCTCGGCTGCTTCGCCGGCTTCATCGCCGGGCTGTTCGGCGTCGGCGGCGGCCTGATCATCGTGCCGCTGCTGTTCATGACCTTCGTCGGCCAGGGCTTCCCGCCGGACCACCTGATGCACCTCGCCCTCGGCACCTCGATGGCGACCATCGTCCTCACCTCGATCTCCAGCATGCGCGCCCACCACGGCCACGGCGCGGTGCGCTGGGAGATCTTCCGCGCCATGGCGCCGGGCCTCGTGCTCGGCACGCTCGGCGGCTCGCTGTTCGCCAGCCTGGTGCCGACGCGGCCGCTCGCCTACGTCTTCATCGCCATCGTCTATTACGCCTCGCTGCAGATGGTGCTCGACTTCAAGCCGAAGCCGACGCGCGCCCTGCCGGCGAAGGCCTGGCAGTTCCTTGCCGGCGGGGTGATCGGCATCGTCTCCAGCCTGGTGGCGGCGGGCGGCGGCTTCCTCTCGATCCCCTACATGCTCTGGCACAACGTCACCATCCACAACGCCGTCGGCACCTCGGCGGCGCTCGGCTTTCCGATCGCGCTGGCCGGCGCCATCGGCTACATCCTGGCCGGCTGGAACGCGACGGGGCTGCCCTCCTTCAGCTTCGGCTTCATCTACCTGCCGGCCTTCATCGGCGTCGCCGCCATGACCATGCTGATCGCGCCGCTCGGCGCCCGCACGGCGCATAGGCTGCCGGTGAAGCGGTTGAAGCGCGGCTTCGGCTTCTTCCTCGCCCTGCTGGCGACCAACATGCTGCGCAACCTGGTCTGGTAGCCGGCGGCGGCCGGCGATGTCAGGACCGGGGCGGCTCCGCGCCGTCGAGAGCAAAGCGCTGGCGCAGCTGGTTCTTCTGCACCTTGCCCATGGCGTTGCGCGGCAGCTCCTCGACGAAAAACACCGCCTTCGGCAGCTTGAAGCCGGCGAGCCGCGGCCGCAGCGCGGCGATGAGGCCGGCGGCGTCCGGCGCCGCGCTGCCGGGCCTGCGCACGACCACGGCGGCGACCGCCTCGCCGAGGTCGGGATGCGGCAGGCCGATGACGGCCGACTCGGCCACGCCGGGCAGCGCATCGATGGCCTCCTCGACCTCCTTCGGATAGACGTTCAGCCCGCCGCTGATGACGAGGTCCTTGCCGCGGCCGACGATGGCGAGGTAGCCGTCGGCGTCGAAGCAGCCGAGGTCGCCGGTGCGAAAATAGCCGTCGGCGCTGAATTCCTGCCGCGTCCTCTCCGCCATGCGCCAGTAGCCGGCGAAGACCGGCGCCCCTTCGCGGCCGCGCACCTGGATCTGGCCGATCTCGCCGGCCGGCAGCGGTCGGTCGTCGGCGCCGGCCACGCGAATCTCCATGCCAGGCAGTGGGAAGCCGACCGTGCCGCGGCGCCGCTCGCCCTCGAGCGGGTTGGAGGCAAACATGCCGCCCTCGCTCATACCGTAGCGCTCGAGGATGACGTGGCCGGTGCGTTCGGCGAAGGCGGCGAAGGTCTCCGGCAGCAGCGGCGCCGAGCCGGAGATGAAGAGGCGCGCGCCGGCGACCGCCTCGCGCGTCAGGCCCGGCTCCTGCAGCAGCCGCGTGTAGTAGGTCGGCACGCCCATGAACACCGTCGCCCGCGCCAGCAGGCGCAGCGCGCGCGCCGCGTCGAACTTCGGCTCGAACAGCATCGGGCTGCCGTTGGCCAGCGCGCAATGGCTGGCGACGAAGAGGCCGTGCACGTGGAAGATCGGCAGCATGTGCAGCAGCACGTCGCCCTGGCGGAAGCCCCAGCAGCGGTGCAGCGCCAGCGCGTTGTCGGCGAGATGGCCGTGGGCGAGCATCGCCCCCTTCGAGCGGCCGGTGGTGCCGGAGGTGTAGATGATGGCGGCGAGGTCATCGGCGCCGCGCGGAACCGTGTCGAAATCCTCCGGCATCCGCGCCGCCGCGGCGGCGAGGCTGCCCTCGCCGCCGGCGCCCAGGTCGTGCACCAGCGGCACGCGCGCCGCCCAGGCCAGCTCCTGCGCCTCGGCCATACGCGCCGGGTCGCAGACGAAGAGCCGCGGCTCGGCGTCGCCGAGGAAATATTCCACCTCGTTGCGGCGGTAGGCGGGATTCAGCGGCAGGAAGACGCCGCCGGCGCGCAGGCAGCCGAGGTAGAGCAGCAGCGCCTCGGCCGACTTCTCCACCTGCGCGGCGACGCGGTCGCCCGGCCGCACGCCGCTCTCGTGGAGCAGGGCGGCGTAGCGCGCCGAGGCGGTCGCCAGCGCGCCGTAGCTCAGCTGGCGGCCGCCGGGCAGGATCAGCGCCGGCGCCTCGGCCTCGCGCGGGAAGCGCGCTTCGAGCAGGCTGTAGAGGTTCATGCGCGCCTCCCGCCTCTCGCCGGCGCTCGCTAGCGTCCCTGGAAGCGCGGGGCGCGCTTTTCCAGGAAGGCGGCGAGGCCCTCGCGGTAATCCTCGCTCTCGAGGAAGGAAAAGCTGGCGCGAACCTCCGCCGCCGTCAGCGGCGGCGCGCTGCTGGCGAGCCGCCGCACCAGCTTCTTGTGCATGCGCGCGGCGAGCGGCGCGCCGGCGGCGTTGCGGCGGGCGGCGGCATGGGCTGCTTCCTCCACCCTGGCGTCGTCGACGACGCGGCTCACCAGTCCCCTGGCGAAGGCCTCC
>CAUJIV010000023.1 GCA_963205435.1 Pseudomonadota bacterium | reverse complement strand
AGGCCGCCGGCCGCGCCGGCGCGGGGCGGGCCGGCGGCGGTGCCGGTCAGCCTGGCCAGGGCCGCCGTGCGCGACGTGCCGCTGCTCCTCGGCGTGATCGGCCGCACCGAGGCCTATGACGCGGTCACCCTGCAGCCGCGCATCGACGGCCAGGTGCAGTCGGTGGCCTTCACCGAAGGCCAACACGTGAGTCGCGGCGAACTGCTGATCCGGCTCGACCCGGCCGACTACCAGGCGCGCTACGAGCAGATGCAGGCAAACCAGGCGAAGAGCCAGGCGCAGCTGGCCAAGGCGCGCGCCGACCTCGAGCGCCACGTCGCTCTCAAGGCAAAGGGCTTCGTCTCCGACGAGATGGTCGGCAACATGCGCACGGCGCTGGCGGCCGCCGAAGCGACGGCGCGCGCCGACGCGGCGGCCGCCGACCAGGCGCGCCTGCAGCTGTCCTACACGACGATCCGCGCGCCCTTCGACGGCATCGTCGGCGCCCGGCAGGTTTCCCCCGGCGCCGCCGTCAAGGCCAGCACGACTCCCCTCGTCACCCTCAACCGCGTGCGCCCGCTGTATGTCGGCTTCGCCGTGCCGGAAAAATACCTGCCCGCGCTGCAGGCGGCCCTGCGCGGCGGCGAGCGCGCCATGCGGGCGACAGTCAGCGTGCCAGGCAGCGCCGCCGAGACGTTCGCCGGCGTGGTGCGCTTCATCGACAACGGCGTCGACCCGGCGAGCGGCACGATCCGCCTGAAGGCGGAGCTGCCGAACGAGGACGAGAAGCTGGCGCCGGGGCAGTTCGTCAACGTCAGCCTGCAGCTCGAGACGATGCGCGGCGCCGTCGTCATCCCTGCCGAGGCCGTGCAGCAGGGCAGCGAGGGCCCCTTCGTCTTCGTCGTCCGGCAGGACGCTGCCGAGCCGCGCAAGATCCGCCTCGCCGCCGTCCAGGAAGGCACGGCGGTCGTCGCCGAGGGCCTCGACGGCAGCGAGACGGTGGTTACCGAGGGACAGCTGCGCCTGACCCCGGGCGCCCGCGTCAGGGCCGCCGGCGCCGCGCCGAAGCAGGAATAGCCGGGCCATGACCCTGCCCGAGCTGTGCATCCGCCGGCCGGTGATGACCACGCTGCTGATGGCGGCGTTCCTCATTTTCGGCATCATCGCCTACCGCGCGCTGCCGGTGTCCGAGCTGCCCAACGTGGATTTCCCGACCATCGCCGTCAGCGCGCAGCTGCCGGGCGCCTCTCCCGAGACGATGGCGGCCGCGGTGGCGACACCGCTCGAGGGCCAGTTCTCGACCATCTCCGGCCTCGATTCGATGACGTCGACCAGCGCCCAGGGCAGCAGCACCATCACCCTGCAGTTCGCCCTCGATCGCGACATCGATGCCGCCGCCCAGGACGTCCAGTCGGCCATCGCCGCCGCCCAGCGCAAGCTGCCCGCCGACATGCCGACGCCGCCCTCCTTCCGCAAGGTGAACCCGGCCGACTTCGCCATCTTCTACGTCGCCATGTACTCGACCACCCTGCCCACCTGGGTGGTCAACGACTACGCCGAGACCCAGCTCGCCCAGCGCCTGTCCACCCTGCCCGGCGTCGCCCAGGTGCTGGTGTTCGGCTCGCAGAAGTACGCGGTGCGGGCGCAGGTTGATCCGGCCCGGCTCGCCTCGCGCGGCATCGGCATCGACGAGGTGCAGCAGGCCATCCGCGCCGGCAACGTCAACCAGCCGCTCGGCATCTTCGACGGCGCGCGACAGAGCTTCGCCCTGCAGGCCAACGGCCAGCTGCTCGACGCCGAGGGCTACCGGCAGCTGACGGTGGCCTGGCGCAACGGCGCGCCGGTGCGGCTGGGCGAGGTGGCGCGCGTCATCGACAGCGTCGAGAACAGCCGCGTCGCCGCCTGGTTCAACGACCGGCGCACCGTCATGCTGGCGGTGATGCGCCAGCCGGGGGCCAACACCATCGCGACGGTTGACGCCATCAAGCGCGTGCTGCCGGCCTTCCGCGCCGGCCTGCCGGCCTCGGTCGAGCTGGAGGTGCATTACGACCGCAGCGTCTCGATCCGCCACGCCATCGACGACGTGCAGTTCACCCTCGTCCTCGCCGGCTGCCTGGTGATCCTGGTGATCCTGCTGTTCCTGCGCAACCTGTCGGCCACCGTCATCCCGGCCCTGGCGCTGCCGATTTCGGTCATCGGCACCTTCGCCGCCATGTATGCGCTCGGCTACAGCCTCGACAACCTGTCGCTGCTGGCGCTCACGCTGTCGGTCGGCTTCGTCGTGGACGACGCCATCGTCATGCTGGAGAACATCGTGCGCCACGTCGAGGCCGGCGAGCCGCCCCGCCAGGCGGCGGTCCGCGGCGCCCGCGAGATCGGCTTCACCATCATCTCGATGACCCTGTCGCTGATGGCCGTCTTCATCCCGGTGATGTTCATGAGCGGCATCGTCGGCCGCCTGCTGCACGAGTTCGCGGTGACCATCTGCGCGGCGATCCTGGTCTCCGGTTTCGTCTCGCTGACGCTGACGCCGATGCTGTGCAGCCGCTACCTGCGGCCGGCGGCGGCGCGGAGTCACGGCCGCCTGTTCCTCGCCTTCGAGCGCTTCTTCGACGCCCTGCAGGGCGGCTACAAGGCGACGCTCGCCCTCGCCATGGCGCATCCGCGCTGGATCATGGCCTCGTTCGCGCTGACGCTGGCGGCAACGCTGGCGGCCTTCATCGCCGTGCCGAAGGATTTCCTGCCGAGCGGCGACACCGGCCAGATCGTCGCCTCGACGGAAGGGCCGCAGGACGTCTCCTTCGCCGCCATGGTGCAGCGCCAGCGCGCGCTCGCGGAAATCGTCCGCCAGGACCCGGCCGTCGGCACCATCGCCTCGTTCGTCGGCGCCACCGGGCCGCGGCCGACCACCAACAGCGGCACCCTGGTGATCAACCTGAAGCCCAACAGCGAGCGCGCCGACCGGCCGGAGGAGATCATCGCCCGGCTGCGGCCGAAGCTGGCGGCGGTGCCGGGCATCCGCGTCTTCATGCAGAATCCACCGCCAATCCGCATCGGCGGCATGGTCACCGGCGGCCAGTACCAGTACACGCTGCAGGACGCCGACCTCGACCAGCTCTACCGCTGGAACGACATCCTGCTGGAAAAGCTGCGCCGCCTGCCGGGGCTGGTCGACGTCAACAGCAACCTGAAGAACCAGAGCCCTGTGATCGCGCTCGACGTCGACCGGGAGAAGCTGGCGCCGCTGGGCCTCACCTTCGGCCAGGTCGAGGATGCCCTGCAGAGCGCCTTCAGCGCGCGCCAGGTGTCGACCATCTACGCCTCGACCAACCAGTACCAGGTCATCCTCGAGGTGGCGCCGGAATTCCAGGCCGACCCGGCCACCCTGTCGAAGATCTACGTGCGCTCCTCCTCCGGCAGGCTGGTGCCGGTGGACACCGTGGCGCGGGTCAGCCGCTCGACCCAGGCGCTGACGGTGAACCACCAGGGCCAGCTGCCCGCGGTCACGCTGTCCTTCAACCTGCTGCCGGGCGTCTCACTCGGCGACGCGGTGGCCCGCATCCGCCGGATGGAGCGGGAAGCCGGCATGCCGAGCTCGCTCACCAGCAGCCTGCAGGGCACGGCGCAGGCCTTCGAGGCCTCGCAGAAAGGCCTCGGCATGCTACTGCTGGTGGCGATACTGGTGGTGTACATCGTGCTCGGCATCCTCTACGAGAGCTTCGTGCACCCGCTGACGATCCTCTCCGGGCTGCCGGCCGCCGGCCTCGGCGCGCTGCTGACCCTGCTGCTGTTCGGCATCGACCTCAGCCTGTATGCCTTCGTCGGCATCATCATGCTGGTCGGCATCGTCAAGAAGAACGCCATCATGATGATCGATTTCGCGCTGGAGCGGCAGCGCCGGGAGGAGGCGGCGCCGGAGGAAGCGATCTTCGAGGCCTGCCTGATCCGCTTCCGCCCGATCATGATGACCACCATGGCGGCGCTGGCCGGCACCCTGCCGATCGCCATCGGCTGGGGCGCCGGCGCCGAGGTGCGCCGCCCGCTCGGCCTCGCTGTCGTCGGCGGCCTGATGCTCTCGCAGTTCCTGACGCTGTACCTGACGCCGGTGGTGTACGTCTATCTCGACCGCCTGACGCGGCTGTTCGCCGCCAAGGCGCCGGCGGCCGCGGCTCAGCGGCCCTGAAGCCCGCCGTCAGTGCTTGTGGCCGTGGCCCATGGTCGCCGGCGCGGCGAGGTCGCGCACCTCGGCCTTGACCTCGATCGCCTGAACTTCACGGTTGGCGCCCTCGACCTTCAGCGTGATCGGCACCGTGTCGCCCTTCTTCAGCTGCTGCTTGAGCTGCATCAGCATGACGTGGTAGCCGCCGGGCTGCAGGGCGACCGTCTTGCCGGCCGGCAGCTCGATTCTCGGTACGGCGCGCATCTTCATGACGCCGTCCTCCATCTTCATGGTATGGATCTCGACGACGCCGGCCAGCGAGCTGCTGGCCGAGACGAGCGCGGCGCTCTCGCTGCTGGTGAGCTCCATGAAGGCGCCGCTCGCCTTTTGCGCCGGCGTCGTGGCGCGCGCCCAGGCTTCCTTGACGGTGACCTCGGCCCGGGCCGTCGCGGCGAGAAGCAGGAGAAGGATGTACAGGGGGATCCGGCGCATCGGAGAGACCTCAAAAAAAAGGGGGATTCTACCCCAACGCGGCGCTACAGGGCGACGGCGAGGGCCAGCGGGATGAAGGCGAGCGCGGCGACGTTGCCGATCATGACGATCGAGGCCACTTTTTCCGGTTCCTGGCGGTAGCGCTCGGCGAAGACGAAGTTCAGGACCGCCGGCGGCAAGGCGCCGAAGACCAGCAGCATGGCGGCGTGCTGGCCCTCCATGCCGAGCAGGCGCGCCGCCGACCAGGCGATGGCCATGCCGATCACGGGGCGCAGGACGGCGCCGGCGAGGCCGATGCGCCAGGTATGGAAGCTGGCGTCGATCAGCCGCACGCCGAGGGAGAACAGCAGCAGGGGGATCGAGATCTCGCCGAGCATGCGGATCGCCGTCAGCAGCGGCGGCCACAGCTCGATGCCGCCGGCGCTGACGGCGAGGCCGGCCGCGGTCGCCAGCACCACCGGCATGCGCCACAGGCTCGCCAGCCGCGCCCGGTGGTCGAGGAGGTAGATGCCGAGGGAAAAGTGCAGCAGGTTGCTGACGAGGAACAGCACCACCGCCGCCGGCAGCGACACCTCGCCGAAAGCCAGCACCGCCAGCGGCAGGCCCATGTTGCCCGAATTGTTGAACATCATCGGCGGCACGAAGGTCTTCGCCTCGGCGCGCAGCAGCCGTGCCAGCGGCCAGGCCAGCAGGCCGGAGCCCAGCACCACGACGAGGGCGCCCAAGGCCAGCGACCGGTAGCCGACGAGGTCGAAGGACTTCCCCGCCAGGGCGGCGAAGACCAGCGCCGGCACGAAGACGTCCATGTTGACCTCGTTGGCAAAGGTCAGGTCGGGCCGCCGCGCGCGGCCGTAGAGCCAGCCGGCCAGCACGATGGCGAAGAGCGGGAAGACGATGGCGGCGATGCGGATCAGCATGGCCGGCTCGAGGCCGGCGCCCTGCCGCGGCCGCTGCGTTCCGGCGATGGCTGCACGACGAGGGGGCGGCTAAAGGACGTAGCGGGCGAGGTCCTCGCTCTGCGCCAGGTCCTGCAGCCGCGCGTCGACGTAGGCGGCATCGACCGCCAGCGGCGCATCGGCATGGGCGCCGGCCTCGAAGGCGACTTCCTCGAGCAGCTTCTCCATGACGGTGTACAGGCGGCGCGCGCCGATGTTCTCGGTCTTCTCGTTCACGGCGAAGGCGATATCGGCGAGGCGGCGGATGCCGTCGGCGGAGAAGGACAGGCGCACGCCCTCGGTGGCGAGCAGCGCCTCGTACTGGCGGGTCAGGCAGGCCGAGGTGGCGGTGAGGATGCGCTCGAAATCCCCCACCGACAGCGAGTCGAGCTCGACGCGGATGGGAAAGCGCCCCTGCAGCTCGGGAATCAGGTCGGCGGGCCGCGACAGGTGGAAGGCGCCGCTGCCGATGAAGAGGATGTGGTCGGTCTTGACCATGCCGTACTTGGTCGTGATGGTGGTGCCCTCGACCAGCGGCAGCAGGTCGCGCTGCACGCCCTGGCGCGAGACGTCGGCGCCGTGGACGTCCGAGCGCTGCGCGATCTTGTCGATCTCGTCGAGGAAGACGATGCCGTTCTGCTCGACCGCACGCAGCGCGGCGAACTTGATCTCCTCGTCGTTCACCAGGCGGGCGGCCTCCTCGTCGGCGATCGCCTTCATCGCCTCGCGGATCTTCATGCGCCGCGTCTTGCGGCGGCCGCCGCCGAGATTCTGGAACATGCCCTGGATCTGCGCGGTCAGCTCCTCCATGCCGGGCGGGGCGAGGATCTCCATCTGGGCCGACGGCGCCGCCACGTCGACGTCGATCTCGCGCTGGTCGAGGTCCCCCTCGCGCAGCTTCTTGCGGAATTTCTGCCGCGTCGCCGACTCTCCGGCGCCGTCCGCCGCGCCATCAAGGCCGGCGCCGCGCGCCGGCGTCAGCAGGGCGTCGAGCACGCGGTCCTCGGCGGCGTCCATGGCGCGGTCGCGCACGGCGCGCATGGCCGCCTCGCGGCCGTCCTTGATGGCGATCTCGACCAGGTCGCGCACGATGGTATCGACGTCGCGGCCGACGTAGCCGACCTCGGTGAACTTGGTCGCCTCGAACTTGATGAAGGGCGCGCCGGCCAGGCGCGCCAGGCGGCGCGCGATCTCGGTCTTGCCGACCCCGGTCGGCCCGATCATCAGGATGTTCTTCGGCGTGATCTCCGAGCGCAGCGGCTCGGCCACCTGGGCGCGGCGCCAGCGGTTGCGCAGGGCGATGGCGACGGCGCGCTTGGCGCGCTCCTGGCCGACGATGTGCTTGTCGAGCTCGTGGACGATTTCCTGGGGGGTCATCTGGCTCATGGCGGTGGCGGGCTGCCGCCGGCCCGGGCGCGGGGCCGGCGAGCGGCGGCCTCATTCGAGTGTTTCAATGATATGGCTCTGGTTGGTGTAGATGCACAGGTCGCCGGCGATGGCGAGGGCCTTGGCAACGATTTCCTGCGGCCCGAGCTCCGTGTTCTCCAGCAGGGCGCGCGCGGCGGCCTGGGCGTAGGGGCCGCCGCTGCCGATGGCGACGATGCCCTGCTCGGGCTCGAGCACGTCGCCGTTGCCGGTGATGACGAGGGAACTCTGCCGGTCAGCGACGGCGAGCATGGCTTCGAGACGGCGCAGGATGCGGTCGGTGCGCCAGTCCTTGGCCAGCTCGACGGCGCTCCTCAGCAGGTTGCCCTGGTGCTTTTCCAGCTTGGCCTCGAAGCGCTCGAACAGCGTGAAGGCGTCCGCCGTGCCGCCGGCAAAGCCGGCGAGGATCCGGTCCTGGTAGAGCCGCCGGACCTTGCGCGCCGTCGCCTTGATGACGATGTTGCCCAGCGTCACCTGGCCGTCGCCGCCGAGGGCGACGCTGGCGCCGCGGCGCACGGAAAGGATGGTGGTGCCGTGATACTGCTCCATGGGTCGGGACCGTGTGGCGGAGAGATTCAGAACTTGCGCGGCTCGATGCGCGCGACCTGGTCGATGCCGAGCACGCCGAAGAGCGCGTGCAGCAGGTGGTTCGGCTCGCGCAGGGTGGCGCTGCAGCCGTTCATCTGCAGGTTGGTCAGGGTGTTGAGAAACAGGCCGGTGCTGACGAAATCCATGCGCTTCAGCGCGCGGCAGTCGATCAGCACCTGGCGGCGGCCGGCGGCATGCTCCGTCAGCTTGCGAAAGGCATCCGAGCCGGCGCTGAACATCTCGCCGCTGAGCCTGAAGGTGTCCGTCTCGACCGGCTCCGGCGCCGGTTCTGCCGCCGGCACGGATGCCTGCTTCGGCTTCTTCGGCAGCGTCTCCCAGGACGGCGGCGAAACCTCGAAGGTGACGGCGTACTCGACCGCCCATTCCTCGAAAGCCTCCTGCTGCGCCATGTGCTGGAAGAGCTCGAGCTGCAGCAGCCAGTGCATTTCGTTGTCGCGCCTGCCGGTCTCGATGCCGGCCTTGAGCAGGTCGGCGAGCCTGCCGGCGCCGTTCAGGACGAGCTCGCAGCGCAGCTTGCGCGCCGCGCGCATCGCCTGCAACAGCATTTCCGCGCCAGCCGCGTCGATTGCCTGCAGCCTGCCGAAGTCGATGCGCGCCACCGGGTTGGCGCCGATGATCCTCTCCATCTGCCTGACGGACTTCTCCGCCGTGGCGTCGAGCTTGCCGGCGAAGGCGATGAAGGCGGTGCCGCCGGTCGACAGCGCCGGGCCGAGGGCCTGCGTCGCCGGCTCGACCCAGGCGGGCGGCGACTTCTCGTACTTCACGGAATATTCGAGGGCACGCTTCTCGAATTGATCGTGATGGCCGAGGAACTGGTAGAGGTCGAACAGCATCGCCCACACCTGGCCCGCTTCCTTGCCGAGAGGCCCGGCATCGACGGCGCCTTCGAGGGCGGCAAGCGCCGCCTCGTCCTGGCTGTTGGCGAACAGGATGGCCGCCTCCTCGACGACCGGGTGCAGATTGGCCGAGTGCTCCTGCAGCTCGATTTGGCCGGGCGCTTCTTCCTCCTGCGGGGCGATCGTGCCGGGCGCCGTGAAGTCGAGGTCGCGGCCGTCCTTCTCGGGCGCGGGCCGCGGCTCGGCGGCCGGCCGCACCGGCGCCGGACGCGGCGGCGCCGGACGCGGCGGCGCAGCCGCTGCCGGCTTTTTCGCCGCCGGCTTCGCCGGCGCTTCCGGTTTCTTGCCAAAAAGAGAGAAAGCCACGTTGCCTGCCAGGAGGGATCGGATCAGGGCGGAGCGCCCGCTTGCCTGCGGCCGGCGCCAGCCGCATCCCGCTTTTAGCATATCGGCCAGGGCGGCGCAATGGCATTCGCTCGCATGCCGGATGGCCGCGAAAAGCCACGTCAGGCGCGCCTCGCTTTTTCGAGCAAGGCGTCGAATCCCGGGTACTGTTGCGGCGTCAGCGTCACCTTGCGCGAGCTCGCCCCCCACCTCGCGCCCTCGGCCACGCGGGCGAGGAAGTCCTCGGCATCCTCCACCCAGGCCGTGCCCACCGTCGTCACGCCGGCGGCGAAGAGCGGATCGGGCGGGCAGCCGGCGGAAGGGCCGACCATGGCCACGGCGCGGGCGCCGCGCCAGAGGGCGCTGACCGCCTCGAGCGTGTCGTTCAGCAGCAGCGTGCTGGTCGTCACGATCTTGTCGCAGCCGGCCAGCCGCGCCGGATCGAGGGTGACGATCAGCCCCGGCTCCTCGCGCACCAGCTCCGGCTTCAGTTCCAGCACGGTGACCGGCACGCCGAGGTCTCGCGCCTGGCGGATCAGGGGAGTGAAATGGCCGATCATGCCGAGGCGGTCGCCGGCGGCCAGTTCCAGCGCGCCAAAGGAATCGACCGAGCCGTCGGGCGCGTAGCCGGCGCGATCATGGAGGCGCCGCGTCAGGGCGTTGATCGTCGCCAGGCCGAGCGTACGCTCGGCCATGTCGCCCTCGGCATAGCCGCGCACGAGCTCGGCCGCCGCGCGGCCCCGACTCTGCCCACGCGCATGCAGCGTCGCCAGGGTGCCCTCGATCAGGGTGAAGGCGAGACCGACGCTGCCGCAGTCGAGCTGGACGGCGCAGAACTCGCCCTCCTTGCCCGGCTGCTCGGCAAGGGGCGGCAGCACGGCGCGGGCGACGCGCGCCGGCCCGAGCGCCGCATCGATGCGCAGCGCCGCCTCGGCCAGCCAGCGGCGAACCGGCGGAGGCGTTGCCGTGGCGGTGGCGCCGGACCGATTCATTTCTTCCGCGCCCGCGGATGGGCGGCGTCGTAGACCCTGGCCAGGTGCATGTGGTCGAGGTGGGTATACACCTGGGTCGTGCCGATGCTGGCATGGCCTAGCATCTCCTGCACGGCGCGCAGGTCGCCGGAGGACTGCAGCAGGTGGGAGGCGAAGGAATGGCGCAGCATGTGCGGGTGGACGTGGCCGCCGAGGCCGGCCAGCTTCGCCTGGCGCGCCAGGCGCAGCTGGATCATGCGCGGTGACAGGCGCGTGCCGCGCCGGCTGACGAACAGCGCCGGGCAGCCGGCGGCGGCGATTTCTCCGCGCCGCGCCAGCCAGGCGGCCAGCGCCTGGCGCGCCTTGGCGCCGACCGGCACGCGGCGCGTCCGGGCGCGCTTGCCGGTGACGATCACTTCACCCGCGGCCAGGTCCGGCGCGGCATCGACATCCAGGCCCGCCAGCTCGGCCAGGCGCAGCCCCGAGGAGTAGCACAGCTCGAACAGGGCCCGGTCGCGCACCTCGAGCAGCCCGTCGCCGCCGGCCTCCAGCAGCGCGCCGGCCTGGTCGGGCGAGAGCACCGCGGGCAGGGTCTTCTTCGATTTCGGCGCGCGCACGTCGAGGCAGGGATTCTGCGCGAGCCGGCCCTGCCGCGCCAGCCAGGCGAAGAAGCCGCGCCAGGCCGAGAGGGTGCGGGCGAGCGAGCGCCCGGACAGGCCGCGCGCGTGCAGTTGCGCGACGAAGCGGCGGATGTCGTGCTGGCGCAGGCGCTCGAGGGGCGTGCCGCCGGCCAGCACCAGCAGGGCGGCGGCATCGCGCGCATAGTGCTCCAGGGTCAGCGGGCTGGCGCGGCGCTGGCTCGCCAGCTCGTCGAGCCAGGCGTCGGCCGCCGCTCGCGCCTCCCGCTCCGCCCCGCCGCCGGCCGTCATGGCCGCTCAGCCGCACAGCCGCGACGGACGCGGCGCGCTCACTCGCAGACTCTCACCAGGGCCGCGCTCGCCAGGTTGCCGATGTGGCCGAGATACAGCGTGCCCATTTCGGGATGGAAGCGCTCGGCATCGGGCGAGCCGAGCGCCAGCAGGCCGACCGTCTCGACCTCGCGGCGCAGGGGCACCAGGGCGACGGAGCGGACCTGCTCGCCGGCCGGGTCGCCGAACCAGGCGGCGGCCTCGAAACCGGCGTTGGCGCCGCAGAAGGGGTGGTTGATGCCGGCGGCGAAGATGCGCGTCTGCTCGCTCACTTCGGCGAACTCCTCGCCGTCGCCGGCGGCCGGCAGCCCCCACAGGCGGAAGGCGGCGTGCGGCATGGCGAAATCCCCGCCCAGGCAGCCGAGCAGCACGCGCTTCACCGCGGCGAAGTCGCGCGCACCGGCGAGACCGACGGCGAGGCGGTGCACCCGCTCGGCGGTGGCGTCGTTCTCCTCGCCGAAGCGGATCAGTTCGCCGAGCTTGCCCTCGAGCAGCCTCGCCTTCTCGCGCAGGGTGAGGATCTGCCGCTCGGTGATCGAGATGGCGCGCCCGCCATGCGGATGGGGAATGTAGAGCTGCGCCAGCAGCTCGGCGTATTCCTCGAAGAAATCCGGATGGTCCTGCAGGTAGCGGGCGATTTCGTCGGCCTTCATGCTTGTCTTCCCCTTCTCTTCGTGTCGATCATGCCGCGCCGCCGGCCGCGCCGGCGCACAGGTTCTCCAGGTCGCGCAGGATGCAGCGGTCCATCACCACCGTCATGCCGCCGGCCGCCGCCCGCGCCGCGGCCTCTTCGTTCACCACGCCGTCCTGTAGCCAGATGCGGCCGATGCCCAGGCGCAGGCAGTCCTCGACGATCGGCCCGACGTGCTCGGGCGAGCGGAAGACGTCGACCAGGTCGGGCTTCTCCGGAACCTCGCCCAGCGCGGCGTAGGCCTTCTCGCCGAGCACCGCCTCCACCTTCGGCCGCACCGGTATGACGCGATAGCCGGCCTCCTGCAGGGCGCGGGCGATGCGGTAGGCGGGGCGGGCGGGATTCGGCGACAGGCCGACGACGGCGATGGTCCTCGCCTGGCGCAGCAGGTCGCAGATCTGCTCTGGCGGCGGGTTGCGGAACATCGGCCGATATTACCCTAATACGGCTTCTTCTCTCCCGGCGGCCGCGTCTTGAAGCGCTTGTGCACCCAGTAGTACTGCTCGGGCATGCCGGCGATGCGCGCCTCGATCCAGGCGTTCATGCGGCGGGTGTCGGCCTCGATGCTCTCGCCCGGATAGTCGGCCCAGGCTTCGCCCAGCTCGATGCGATAGCCCTCGCCGCTCGGCAGCATGCGCGTGATGCAGGGAATCACGCTGGCGCCGGTCATGCGCGCCAGCCGCGACAGCCCGGTGATGGTCGCCGCCGGCACGCCGAAGAAGGGCACGAAAATGGTGTCGCGCTGGCCGTAGTCCATGTCCGGCAGATAGTAGAAGGGGTAGCCCGCCTTCATGCCGCGAATGGCCTGGCGCAGGCCCTCCTGCCGCGACAGCAGCCTCGAGTTGCCGAAGCGCTGGCGGCCCTTGTACAGGGCCGCGTTGAAATAGAAGTTCTTCTGCTGGGCATAGATGGTCACCATGTCCAGCTCGAGGGTGAGCCGCGTCCAGCCCATGTCGAGGCCGACGAAATGCGGCACGAAGAGAATCACCGGCCGGCCGGCGAGCGCGCGCGCGCGCTCCAGCCCGTCGATGCGCGCGAGGCGGCGGATCCGCGCAGGCGGCGACCACCAGAGCAGGCCGCGCTCGAGGAAGCTGCGGCCGAAGGCGCGGAAATGGGCGCGCGCCAGCCGCTCGCGCTCGGCCTCCGCCAGTTGCGGATAGCACAGGCGCAGGTTGGTCAGCGTGACATGGCGTCGCTCGCGGCCGAAGGCATAGAGCAGGCGCCCGAGGATCTCGCCAAGGGGCGCCAGGAGGCCGAGCGGCAGGAAGTGCAACAGCCAGATGAGGGCGAGGCCGAGCCGTGTCAGCATGGCGGCGGCCCGACGCCACGCGGCGCCTTGTAGCGGTTGTAGCCCCACAAGTATTGCTGCGGGCAGCGGCAGATCAGCGTCTCCAGCGCGCGGTTGAGCTGCGCGGCGCGGGTGGCGACGCTGCCGGCGAAGGCCTCATCGGGCGGGGACAGGCGCAGGTGGAAGCCGGCGCCGCCGGGCAGGCGCTCGGCCCAGGCCAGGATCACCGTCGTCCCCGCGGTCTCGGTCAGGCGCGCCGCCAGGGTCATGCTGTAGGCGGGGCGGCCGAAAAACGGCGCCCAGACGCCCTCGCCGCGACCCGGCACCTGGTCGGGCAGCATGCCGACCGCCTCGCGCCGCTGCAGCGCCCGCAGCAGCAGGCGCACGCCGGACAGGTCGGCGCGGGCGAGATGGAGCTT
The DNA here is from genome assembly GCA_963205435.1 of Pseudomonadota bacterium. Classification (GTDB taxonomy): domain Bacteria; phylum Pseudomonadota; class Gammaproteobacteria; order Burkholderiales; family Rhodocyclaceae; genus Desulfobacillus. The sequence continues at coordinate 26,070 of CAUJIV010000023.1, read as the reverse complement.
GTCGCCGCCGCGGCCGACTTCAATCAGCGGCTGCAGCCAGCGCTGCTTTGGCGGCCGGTAGAGCACGGTGATCGGCGCGCGGGCGGCATAGTACTGCGCGGTGATCTCGAAGCAGCCGAGGTGCGGCGTGAAGAAGAGGATGCCGTCGCCGCGCCGCCAGGCCGCCTCGACCAGTTCCCAGCCGCTGACCTGCCTGACCAGACTGACCACCTCGGCTTGCGGCCGCATCCAGACACGCGGCAACTCCAGGGCGCCGCGGCCGGCGTGGGCGATCGCCGCCGGACGAATGGCGGCCGCCTCGTCGGGAGGGTAGGCGAGGCCGAGGTTTTCCCGCAGGTGGCGCCGGTAGTCCGGTGAGGCAAACCAGGCCAGCCAGCCGAAGAGAGCGCCAAGCGCATGCAGCAGGCGCAGCGGCAGGCCGCCGAGCAGACGGAAGAGCAGGAGCATTCGCGGAAAATACCAAGTTTGACCACTTCGCGGTCGAAAATTATAATTTCCCCACCGCCGAGTTAAGGGAGAGCCCGCCAGGGTTTTCCGGGACAACTTGCAGGGCGGCCTAAAAATCCTGCTAAAGCGTCACCTGCTCGTCTTCCCGGGGCCGGTAACGTCGCAACACCGGGAACAAACAGCGAGGAGCAGGGCCATGCCAAGAGAGTTCCTTTTCACCTCCGAGTCGGTCGGCGAAGGCCATCCCGACAAGGTCGCCGACCAGATTTCCGATTCCGTCCTCGACGCCATCCTCGCCGAGGACAAGCAGGGCCGCGTCGCCTGCGAGACGCTGGTGTCGACCGGGCTCATCGTCATCTCGGGCGAGATCACCACGACGGCGCACATCAACTATCGCGAGATCGCCCAGGAGGCCGTCAAGCGCATCGGCTACGACAACTCCGAAATCGGCTTCGACTACAAGTCCTGCGCGGTGCTCGCCGCCATCAACCGGCAGTCCTCCGACATCGCCCAGGGCGTGAACGAGGGCGAGGGCATGGATCCCGAGCAGGGCGCCGGCGACCAGGGCCTGATGTTCGGATACGCCTGCAACGAGACGCCGCAGCTGATGCCGATGCCGATCTACTACGCCCACCGCATCATGCAGCGCCAGGCCGAGCTGCGCCGCGACGGCCGCCTGCCCTGGCTGCGCCCCGACGCCAAGAGCCAGCTCAGCGTGAGGTATGTCGACTACAAGCCGGTCGCCATCGACACCGTCGTCGTCTCCACCCAGCACGACCCGGACATCTCGCACGACCGGATCGAGGAGGCGGTGATCGAGGAGATCATCAAGCCGGTGCTGCCGCCGGAGCTGATCGCCGGCAAGGTGCGCTACCTGATCAACCCGACCGGCCGCTTCGTCGTCGGCGGCCCGCACGGCGACTGCGGCCTCACCGGCCGCAAGATCATCGTCGACACCTACGGCGGCAGCGCGCGCCACGGCGGCGGCGCCTTCTCCGGCAAGGATCCGTCGAAGGTGGACCGCTCGGCCGCCTACGCCTGCCGCCACGTCGCCAAGAACATCGTCGCCGCCGGCCTGGCCGAGCGCTGCGAGGTGCAGGTGGCCTACGCCATCGGCATCGCCAGGCCGGTGTCGCTGATGGTGCAGACCTTCGGCACCGCGCGCATTCCCGAGGAAAGGATCGAGCAGCTGATCCCCGACCACTTCGACCTGCGGCCGAAGGGCATCATCCAGTCGCTCGACCTGCTGCGCCCGATCTACCGCAAGACGGCGGCCTACGGCCACTTCGGCCGCGACGAGCCCGAATTTACCTGGGAAGCGCTGGACAAGGTTTCCGCGCTCAGGGCGGCGGCCGGGCTGTAGCGGCAAGGCGGCGTCGGCCGCCTTCCGTCGTATAATCTCTCACCTCCGAGGAGCGCTGCGAGGCGTCGCTTCAGTCGGCCCCCAGGCTCGGACAATCTTCAAACGGCGCTCACCTCAACCCGTGCCGGGCACGGATGGCAGGTGAGTGCGAAGCCCCTTCCCCGCCTCCCCGCTCTCCCCCGGCTGCTTTGACGAGGAGCCAAGCATGAACGCTGTTATCCAACCCTCCGGCTTCGCCGACTACAAGGTCGCCGACATCAATCTGGCCGACTGGGGCCGCAAGGAAATCGCCATCGCCGAAACCGAGATGCCCGGCCTGATGGCCGTGCGCGAGGAGTTCGCCGCCACCCAGCCGCTGCGCGGCGCGCGCATCACCGGCAGCCTGCACATGACCATCCAGACGGCGGTGCTGATCGAGACCCTGAAGGCGCTCGGCGCCGAGGTACGCTGGGCCTCCTGCAACATCTTCTCGACGCAGGACCACGCCGCCGCCGCCATCGCCGCCACCGGCACGCCGGTGTTCGCCTGGAAGGGCGAGTCGCTGGAAGAGTACTGGGACTATACCCACCGCATCTTCGAGTGGCCCGGCCACGAGACGGCGGGCAAGGGCGCCAACATGATCCTCGACGACGGCGGCGACGCCACGCTGCTGCTGATCCTCGGCGCCAGGGCCGAGCAGAACCCTTCGGTGATCGCCCAGCCGACCAACGAGGAGGAGGCGGCGCTGTTCGCCTCGATCAAGCAGCGCCTCGCCAAGCACCCCGGCTGGTACTCGAAGCAGCTCGCCGGCATCCAGGGCGTGACCGAGGAGACCACTACCGGCGTCAAGCGCCTCTACCAGATGGCCGCCGAGGGCAGCCTGCCCTTCCCGGCGATCAACGTAAACGACTCGGTGACCAAGTCGAAGTTCGACAACCTCTACGGCTGCCGCGAGTCGCTGGTCGACGGCATCAAGCGCGCCACCGACGTGATGGTCGCCGGCAAGGTCGCCGTGGTGGCCGGCTACGGCGACGTCGGCAAGGGCTGCGCGCAAAGCCTGCGCGGGCTGGGCGCCACCGTCTGGGTGACCGAGATCGACCCGATCTGCGCGCTGCAGGCGGCGATGGAAGGCTACCGCGTCGTCACCATGGGGGAAGCGGCGGCGCAGGCCGACATCTTCGTCACCGCCACCGGCAACCTGCGCGTCATCGCGCACGAGCACCTGCGGGCGATGAAGAACAACGCCATCGTCTGCAATATCGGCCACTTCGACTCCGAGATCGACATCGCCAGCCTGCGCCAGTACCGCTGGGAGAACATCAAGCCGCAGGTCGACCACGTCGTCTTCCCGGACGGCAAGCGCCTCATCGTACTGGCCGAGGGCCGCCTGGTGAACCTTGGTTGCGCCACCGGCCACCCGAGCTTCGTCATGAGCAACTCCTTCACCAACCAGGTGCTGGCGCAGATCGAGCTGTTCACGCGCGGCGCCAATTACGAGAAGAAGGTCTACGTGCTGCCGAAGCATCTCGACGAGAAGGTGGCGCGCCTGCACCTGAAGAAGATCGGCGCGCATCTGACCGAGCTGACCGACGAGCAGGCCGCCTACCTCGGCCTGGCCAAGGAAGGCCCGTACAAGCCGGAGCACTACCGCTATTGACGCCGCGTCAAGGTGAAACCATAATGGAACCATAATGGTTTCATTCTGGAGGAGGCTGCCATGCCCAGCCTGTCGATCAAGGATATCCCGGAACCCTTGCTTGCCGCCCTTCATCGGCGAGCGGCGCGCAATCACCGTTCGCTGCAAGGCGAGTTGATGGCGCTCATCACGCAGGCGGCCAGCGAGGAGCGAAGCGGCACGGGAGCTCCGGCCGTCGCGGCCGGCAAGACCATCGAGCAGATCGCCGCGGAGCATCGCGCGCGCTGGCCGAAGCCCTTCAAGAGCGGACCGCTGGCGGTTGACATCATCCGCGCCGAGCGGGATGCGCGATGAGGCCTTCGGTATTTGTCGCCGAACCGCCCGCAGCTTACCGGTTGCGCCAGCCACTGGTGGTCGACTGCAGCCTGCTGGCGGCGGTGCTGTTCGACGAACCCGAACGCGACGAGGCGCTCGCGCGAATGGCCGGCTGCGAGCTGTTCGCCCCGCATCTGCTGGATTTCGAGATCGCCAGCGTGGCCCTGAAGAAATCACGCCAGGGTCTGGCCGAGGTGACAGACTGCGCGCTCACCGACTACTCCGCGCTGTCGCTGCAGCAGAGACCGGTCGATCTTGCGGGACAAGTCGCCCTGGCGCTGCGCTATGACCTCTCCACCTACGACGCCGCCTATCTTTGGCTGGCAGCCGAACTCAAGGCGCCGCTCGCCACTCTTGACCGGCGCCTGGGTGAAGCCGCGCAGCGTCACCTGCCTTCGCTCGAATGAACACGAAACCCGAGATCTCCTTCGAGTTCTTCCCGCCGCAAACTGCCGAGGGCGCGGAAAGGCTGCGCGCCACGCGACGCCAGCTCGCCCAGCTCAAGCCGGCCTTCTTCTCCTGCACCTTCGGCGCCGGCGGCTCGACGCGCGAACGCACGCTGGAGACGGTACTGGAGATGCAGGCGGAGAACCTGCCGGCGGCGCCGCACCTGTCCTGCATCGGCGCGACGCGGGAGAATGTGCGCGCCATCCTGGCGCGCTACCGCGAGGCAGGCATCCGCCGCCTCGTCGCCTTGCGCGGCGACCTGCCCTCCGGCATGGCCGACCCCGGCGAATTCCGCTATGCCAGCGAGCTGGTCGAATTCATCCGCGCCGAAACCGGCGGCTGGTTCCGCATCGAGGTGGCGGCCTACCCCGAATACCATCCGCAGGCGCGCAGCGCGGCGGACGACCTCGCCAACTTCAGGCGCAAGATCGACGCCGGCGCCGACTCGGCCATCACCCAGTATTTCTACAATGCCGACGCCTACGCCCACTTCGTCGAGGCGGCGCGCTCGCTCGGCGTCGGCGTGCCGATCGTGCCGGGCATCATGCCGATCGCCAATTTCGCCAAGATCGCCCGCTTCTCGGACGCCTGCGGGGCGGAGATCCCGCGCTGGATGCGGCGCAAGTTCGAGGGCTTCGGCGACGATGCCGCCGCCGCGCGCGCCTTCGGCCTCGATGTGGTGACGACGCTGTGCCAGCGCCTGCTCGACGAGGGCGCGCCCGGGCTGCACTTCTACACGCTCAACCAGGCCGGCCTGACGACGACAATCTGCCAGCGCCTCGGGCTGTAGCGCAGCGGCCGCGGCGCCTCGCCCGAGGCAGGCAGCGCGGGGATTGCGTCGCGGACCGGTGCTATTTGCGCGCGCCCGCCAGCAGCACGCCGGCGATCACCAGCGTTGCGCCGGCCAGCTGGCGCGCCGAAACCGCCTCGCCGAGAATCCACCAGCCGAGAAAGATCGTCACCACCGGCCCGAGAGTGCCGACCAGCGCCGCGGTCGGCGCGCCGATGCGGCGCAGCGCCTCGGCCTGCAGCCAGATCGGCAGCACGGTGGACACCAGGGCCAGCGCCAGCGCATCGAGACAGGCGCGCGGCGGCACCGCCAGCGCGGCGAGCGGGCGCGTCGCCGCGAAATGGCCGAGCACGAACAGGCAGGCGAAGATCGAGGCGTAGGCCGACAGGCGCATCGCGCCGACACGCGCGACGACATGGCCCGAGCCCATCCAGAACAGCGCGTAGCTCACCGCGCTGGCGAAGACCCACAGGCTGCCGGCAACCAAATCGCGCGACGCGCCGGCGAAAGCCAGGTCGTGCGAGACGGCGAGGCCGATGCCGGCATAGCACAGCGCCAGCGCGCCCCACGCCGCCGGACGGATTCTCTGGCCGAGGAACAGCGCCGAGAACAGCAGCACCAGAGTCGGATAGGTGAACAGGATCAGCCGCTCAAGACCGGCGCTGATGTATTGCAGGCCGAGGAAGTCGAACAGGCTGGAGAGATAGTAGCCCGCGAGACCCAGCGCGGCCAGCCACAGCCAGTCGCGGCGCGTCAGCCCGGCGGCGCCGCTGCGCCAGGCCATGGCAAGGAACACCGGCAGGGCGAAGCCCATGCGCAGCGCCAGCAGCGTCACGGCATCGGCGCCATGGGCGAGGCCGAGCTTGACGAAGATCGCCTTGAACGAAAAGGCGACGGCCGAGAGCACCGCCAGCCACAGGCCGGCGGTGCGCGCATCGGCCATCAGCGCTTCTTGCCGCCGAGTATCGAGCCGAGCACGCCGCGCAGGACCTGGCGGCCGAGTTCCGAGCCGATGCTGCGGGCAGCGCTCTTCACCGCCGCCTCCGCCGCGGTCTGGCGCGTGCCGCGCGGGCCGCCGCCGAAAATCTCGCCGAGGCCGTCGAGGATGCCGCCTGGCTGCCGCGGCGGCTCCTGCGGCTGCCGGCCCCTGGCCGGCGCCGGCGCCTCGGCGTCCGGCGCCTCGGCCGCGCGCGCCTTCAGCTTCTCGTAAGCCGACTCGCGGTCCACCGCCTGCTCGTAATGGCCGAAGACCAGGGAGCGGCGGATGAGCGCGGCGCGCTCGTCCGCCGTCAGCGGCCCGATGCGCGAGGCCGGCGGCAGGACGAAGGCGCGCTCGACGACATTGGGCCGCCCCTTCTCGTCGAGCAGGGAGACCAGCGCCTCGCCGACGCCCATCTCGGTGATCGCCGACTCGGTGTCGATCTTCGGGTTCTGCCGCAGGGTCTGCGCCGCCGTCTTCACCGCCTTCTGGTCGCGCGGCGTGAAGGCGCGCAGGGCGTGCTGCACGCGGTTGCCGAGCTGGCCGAGCACCGTCTCCGGCACGTCGAGCGGGTTCTGCGTGCAGAAATACACGCCGACGCCCTTGGAGCGGATCAGCCGCACCACCTGCTCGACCTTCTCCAGCAGCGCCGGCGGCGCCTCGCTGAAGAGCAGGTGGGCTTCGTCGAAGAAGAACACCAGCTTCGGCTTCTCCAGGTCGCCGACCTCGGGCAGGCGCTCGAACAGCTCGGCCAGCAGCCAGAGCAGGAAGGTGGCATACAGGCGCGGCGCGTTGTACAGCTTCTCGGCGGCGAGGATGTTCACCATGCCGCGGCCGCCGGCGTCGGTCTGCATCAGGTCGGCGATGTCGAGCATCGGCTCGCCGAAGAACTTCTCGCCGCCCTGCCCCTCGAGCACCAGCAGGCTGCGCTGGATGGCGCCGATCGAGGCGGCGGAAACGTTGCCATAGCGGGTGGTGAACTGCCGGGCGTTGTCGCCGACATGCTGCACCATGGCGCGCAGGTCCTTCAGGTCGAGCAGCAGCAGGCCATCGTCGTCGGCGATCTTGAAGACCAGCTGCAGCACGCCGGCCTGGGTGTCGTTGAGGTTGAGCAGGCGGCCGAGCAGCAGCGGCCCCATGTCGGAGACGGTGGCGCGCACCGGATGGCCGGCCTCGCCGAAGACATCCCAGAACGTCGCCGGAAAGGCGATCGGTTCGGGCGCGGCCAGGCCGAGCGAGTCGAGCCGCGCCTTCAGCTTCGGCGTGATGCTGCCGGCGGCGCCGAGCCCCGAGAGGTCGCCCTTGACGTCGGCCATGAACACCGGCACGCCGATCGAGGAGAAGCGCTCGGCCAGCACCTGCAGCGTGACCGTCTTGCCGGTGCCGGTGGCGCCGGTGACGAGGCCGTGGCGGTTGGCCAGCGCCGGCAGCAGCGCCAGTTCGAGTTCGCCGGATTTCGCGATGACGAGCGGCTCGGCCATGCGCCCTCTCCCAAGAGTGTAAAATCGCATTCTATCAGCGCCATTTTCAATGAGGGGTTCGTCATGGCCGGTCATTCCAAATGGGCCAACATCCAGCACCGCAAGGGCCGCCAGGATGCCAAGCGCGGCAAGATCTTCACCAGGCTCATCAAGGAAATCACCGTCGCCGCCAAGATGGGCGGCGGCGACCCCAATGCCAATCCGCGCCTGCGCCTGGCCATCGAGAAGGCGAAGACGCACAGCCTGCCCAAGGACAACATCGAGAACGCCATCAAGCGCGGCACCGGCCAGCTCGAAGGCGCCAGCTACGAGGAGATCCGCTACGAGGGCTACGGCATCGGCGGCGCGGCGGTGATGGTCGACTGCCTCACCGACAACAAGACACGCACCGTCGCCGACGTGCGCCACGCCTTCACCAAGCACGGCGGCAACCTGGGCACGGCCGGCTCGGTGGCCTTCCAGTTCAAGCACTGCGGCCAGTTCGTCTTCGCCCCGGGCGCCAGCGAGGAGAAGGTGATGGAGGCGGCCCTCGAGGCGGGCGCCGAGGACGTCATTGCCAGCGAGGACGGCAGCATCGAGGTGGTCTGCGCCCCCGCCGACTTCCATGCCGTCGGCGCCGCGCTGGACAAGGCCGGGCTCAAGGCCGAGCTCGCCGACGTCACCTACAAGCCGGAGAACGAAACCGAGCTGTCCGGCGAGGACGGCGCCAGGATGCAGCGCCTGCTCGACGCTCTCGAAGCGCTCGACGACGTGCAGGAAGTCTATTCGACGGCGGCCATCGCCGAGGGCTGAGCCTGGTGGCCGAAACAGCCGCGCCCGTGCGCATCCTCGGCATCGATCCGGGGCTGAGGATCACCGGCTTCGGCGTCGTCGAGAAGAGCGGCGGCCGGCTGGCCTACGTCGCCAGCGGCTGCGTGCGCACGCCGGAGCAGGGCAGCCTGCCGCTGCGCCTGAAGACGATCCTCGGCGGCCTGCGCCAAGTCATCGCCGAGCACAAGCCGCAGCAGATCGCCGTCGAGATCGTCTTCGTCAACGTCAATCCCCAGTCCACCCTGCTGCTCGGCCAGGCGCGCGGCGCCGCCATCTGCGCCGCGGTCGACGCCGAGCTGCCGGTCGCCGAGTACACCGCGCTGCAGGTCAAGCAGTCGGTCGTCGGCCACGGCCATGCCGCCAAGGAGCAGGTGCTGCACATGGTGCGGCGCCTGCTCGCCCTGCCCGGCGATCCCGCCGAGGACGCCGCCGACGCCCTCGCCTGCGCCATCTGCCACGCCCACGGCGGCCACGGCCTCGGCGCCCTGCCGACCGCCGGCCTGCGCCTACGCCGCGGCCGGCTTAGATAGCGGCACGGCTACAATGCGCCATCGCCCCGGGAAAGGACGCGCATGATCGGCCGCCTCGCCGGCATCCTGCTCGAGAAGAACCCGCCGCAGATCACGCTCGACGTGGCCGGCGTCGGCTACGAGATCGACGTGCCGATGAGCACCTACTACAACCTGCCCGCCGCCGGCGAGCGGGTGAGCCTGCACACGCATCTCGTGGTGCGCGAGGATGCCCAGCAGCTGTTCGGCTTCGCCACGGAGGCCGAGCGAAGCGCCTTCCGCCAGTTGCTGAAGATCTCCGGCATCGGCGCGCGCACGGCGCTGGCGGTGCTCTCCGGCCTCTCCGTGGCCGAGCTGGCGCAGGCGGTGGCGGCGCAGGAAAGCGGCCGGCTGACGAAGATTCCCGGCATCGGCAAGAAGACGGCCGAGCGCCTGCTGCTGGAATTGCGCGACCGCTTCAAGGGCGTGGGCCCCATCGCCCAGACCGCGCCGGCTTCTTCGGCAAGCGACATCCTCAACGCCCTCCTGGCCCTCGGCTACAACGAGCGCGAGGCGCTGGCGGCGATGAGGCCGCTGGCCGCCGACATCTCGGTTTCCGACGGCATCCGCCAGGCGCTGAAATCGCTGTCGAAGGCCTGACGGCATTCCCGCACGCCCGCCGGAAGGGGACCGACGCCGCGGCGCCGGCATTTTCCCTGTCGCGAGAGGCCGGGAAAATGCCCGAGGGGTACAATCCCGCGCAGCATGGACAACACCCGCCTCGTCCGCATCGCGCTCGTCACCCTGCTGGCGCTCGGCTGCTTCCTCATCCTGCAGCCGTTCATCGCCGCCATCCTCTTCGCCGCCATCGTCTGCGTCGCCACCTGGCCGCTCTACGCCTGGCTGCTCGGCCGCCTCGGCAACCGCCCGGCGGCGGCGGCGGCGCTGAGCACCCTGCTGCTGATGCTGGTCGTGCTGGTGCCGATGGTCTTTCTCGCCGCCAGCCTCGCCGACACGGTGCCGGCGCTGGTCGACAAGCTGCGCCTGTTCGTCCAGCACGCTTCCGTCGCCCCGCCCGAATGGCTCGTCCGCGTGCCGCTGGTCGGCGAGCAGCTCGACGCCTACTGGCGCAGCCTGCTGGACAACCGCGACGAGCTGAGCAAGCTGCTCGGGCAGTTCTTCGATCCGGCGCGCCGCCTGCTGTTCAGGATCGTCGCCCTCGCCGGCGAGGGCCTGCTGCAACTGGCGCTGGTGTTGTTCATCGTCTTCTTCTTCTACCGTGACGGGCCGACCCTGGCGCGTCGCCTCGCCGAAACCAGCCGCCAGCTGGGCGGCGAGCTGGGCGGGCAGATGCTGGCCCTGGCGCAGGGCACGGTGATGGGCGTCATGATCGGCATCGTCGGCACCGCCGCCGCCCAGGCGCTGGTGGCGCTGGCCGGCTTCCTCGTCGCCGGCGTGCCTGGCGCCCTGCTGCTCGCCGCGGCGACCTTCTTCCTCTCGATGATCCCGATCGGTCCGCCGCTGATCTGGGGCGGCGCCGCCTTCTGGCTCTACGACCAGGGCCAGACCGGCTGGGCCATCTTCATGGTGGCCTACGGCATCGCCGTCATCAGCAGCGTGGACAATTTTGTCAAGCCGCTGCTGATCAGCCGCAGCGCCAGCCTGCCGATCCTGTTGATCGCCCTCGGCGTCTTCGGCGGCGTGCTGGCCTTCGGCTTCATCGGCATCTTCCTCGGTCCGGTGCTGCTGGCCCTCGGCCACGTGCTCGTCGCGCACTGGACCCGGGCGCGCGAGGGACAGGAAGAGGACGCAGCGACATGATCGAGAACGACCGGCTCATCTCGGCCGCGACCGAATCCGCCCAGGAGACGCAGATCGAGCGCGCCCTGCGGCCGCGCCAGCTGGAAGAGTATGTCGGCCAGCAGAAGATCCGCGAACAGCTGGCCATCTTCATCACGGCGGCGAGGAAGCGCCGGGAAGCGCTCGACCACGTCCTGCTGTTCGGCCCGCCCGGCCTCGGCAAGACCACCCTGGCCCACATCGTCGCCCACGAAATGGGCGTCAACCTGCGCCACACCTCCGGCCCGGTGCTGGAGCGCGCCGGCGACCTGGCGGCGCTGCTGACCAACCTCGAGCCGCACGACGTGCTGTTCATCGACGAGATCCATCGCCTCTCGCCGGTCGTCGAGGAAATCCTCTACCCGGCGCTGGAGGACTTCCAGATCGACATCATGATCGGCGAGGGTCCGGCGGCGCGCTCGGTCAAGCTCGACCTGCCGCCGTTCACCCTGGTCGGCGCCACCACGCGCGCCGGCATGCTGACCAATCCGCTGCGCGACCGCTTCGGCATCGTCGCCCGCCTCGAGTTCTACACGCCGGAGGAACTGGCGCGCATCGTCGCGCGCTCGGCGCGACTGCTCGAGGTCGACATCGCCGAGGCGGGCGCCGTCGAGATCGCCCGCCGCGCGCGCGGCACGCCGCGCATCGCCAACCGCCTGCTGCGCCGGGTGCGCGACTTCGCCGAGGTGAAGGCCGAGGGCGCCATCACGCAGGCGGTGGCCGACGCCGCGCTGACCCTGCTCGAGGTCGACGCCGCCGGCCTCGACATCATGGATCGCAAGCTGCTCGGCGCCGTGCTGGAGAAATTCGCCGGCGGCCCGGTCGGCCTCGACAGCCTGGCCGCGGCCATCGGCGAGGTGCGCGATACCATCGAGGACGTGCTCGAGCCCTACCTGATCCAGCAGGGCTACCTGCAGCGCACCCCGCGCGGTCGCACGGCGACGGCCGCCGCCTGGCGGCATTTCGGCCTGGCCGCGCCCGGCCGCGGCGACAGCGGCGAGCTGTGGGACTCATAGCCGGCCGCGCGGTCGTCCCGCGGGGGTAAAATGCCGGCATGCCGCCCGCCCACGATCCGGCAGCCGGGCCGTTCGCCTTCCCGGTGCGCGTCTATTACGAGGACACCGACGCGGCCGGAGTCGTCTATTACGCCAGCTACCTGCGCTTCCTCGAGCGCGGGCGCACCGAGTGGCTGCGCGCGCTGGGCTTCGAACAGCAGCGGCTGGCGCAAGACGCCGGCGTCGTCTTCGTCGTGCGCTCGCTCAACATCGAATACCTGAAGCCGGCGCGGCTCGACGAGCGGCTCGCCGTGCTGACCGCGCCGGCGGCGGCGGGCCGCGCCCAGATCACGCTGAAGCAGCGGATTGAACGCGACGGCGAAATCCTGGTCGAAGCGACGGTGCGCGTCGCCTGCCTCGACGCCGTGAAAATGAAGCCGGCCGCCCTGCCGGCGCCTCTCAAAAACAAGATGGAAGCCCGATGAACGTCACCACCGACCTGTCGATTCTCACGCTCGTCGCCAACGCCAGCGTGCCGGTCAAGGCAGTGATGCTGCTGCTGGCGGCGGTGTCCCTGATGTCCTGGTACTGGATCTTCCGCAAGGGGTTCGCCATCCGCGACGCGCGCAGCCGGACCGAGCAGTTCGAGCGCGACTTCTGGAGCGGCGGCGACCTCAACGCCCTCTACCAGAGCGCGGTCAACGACCGCCACGGCGCCGGCGCGCTGGAGCGCATCTTCGAGGCCGGCTACCGCGAGTTCACCAAGCTGCGCGGGCAGAAGTCGCTCGACCCGGCCACCATCGTCGACGGCGCGCGGCGCGCCATGCGCGCCACCTACCAGCGCGAGATGGACCACCTCGAGTCGCATCTGGCCTTCCTCGCCTCGGTCGGCTCGGTCAGCCCCTATGTCGGCCTGTTTGGCACGGTGTGGGGCATCATGAACGCCTTCCGCGGCCTCGCCAACGTCAGCTCGGCGACGCTGGCCCATGTCGCGCCGGGCATCGCCGAGGCGCTGGTGGCCACCGCCATCGGCCTCTTCGCCGCGATTCCCGCCGTCGTCGCCTACAACCGCTACGCCCACGACATCGATCGCGTCAGCATCCGCTTCGAGAGCTTCATGGAGGAGTTCTCCAACATCCTGCAGAGGCAGCTGCGATGAGGCAGCGCCGCCTGATGAACGAGATCAACGTCGTACCCTACATCGACGTGATGCTGGTGCTGCTGGTGATCTTCATGGTGACGGCGCCGCTGATCCAGGTATCCACGGTGGACGTGCCCAGCGTCGGCAAGGCCTCGCAGGCGCCGGCCGAGCCCGTGCAGGTGATCGTGCGCGCCGACCGCACGCTGGCCTTCCGCGCCACGCCCAATGCCGCGCCGCGCGACGTCAGCCGCGACGAGCTGCTGCGCCTGGTGGCCGAGGCGCAGCGGAAGGATCCGCAGCAGGCGGTGGTGGTCGCCGGCGACAAGAGCGTGCGCTACGAGGCGATCATGCAGGTGATGGACGACCTGCAGAAGCAGCAGGTGGCCCGCGTCGGCCTGCTGGTGCAGCTGGGACAATGAGCGGCGCCCTCTTCGACGACCGCGAGGATCCGGGCAAGAAGGCCGCGGCGGCGCTGACCGTCGCCGTCCATGTCGCGCTGATCGTCCTGCTGGTGTATGGCATCCGCTGGCAGACGCGGACTCCGGAGGCGGTCGAGGTGGAGTTGGTGCGGGCAATGCCGGCGCCGGCGCCCGCCGCGGTCGCGCCGCCCGAGCCGGCGCCAGCGCCGAAAATCCAGCCCAAGACGGAAACGAAGGCCGAGCCGAAGCCGGCGCCGCCGCCCAGGCCGGACATCGCCCTCAAGGAGAAGGAAAAGCCCAAGACGAAAGCCGAGCCCAAGCCGGAACCGAAGGCCGAGCCGAAAAAAACGGAACCCGACAAGGCCAGCCGGCAACTGCTGGACTGGGAATTGAAGGTGCTGGCGGCCGAGCGCGAACGGCAGATGGCGGCGCAGGAGCTGGCGCAGATGAAGGCGGCCCAGGCCGCGGCGGCGCGCGATCGAGCGGCGGCCGACTACATCGGCAAGATCAAGGGCAAGATCAAGGGCAACCTCGTGCTGCCGCCGGACATCAAGGGGAACCCGGAGGCCGTCTTCGACGTCGTACAACTGCCCGGCGGCGAGATTCTCAGCGTCCGGCTGAAGCACAGCAGCGGCCACGCCGCCTATGACAATGCCATCGAGCGCGCCATCCTCAAGTCCAGCCCTCTGCCGAAGCCCGAGCAGGGCGAATTGTTCAGCCGCAATCTCGAATTGCGCTTCCGTCCGCTCGAGGACTGACTGGAATGTATAATTCGCGGATGGCCCGCCCACACCAGCGATGATCTCCGCCTTCGCCCGCGCCGCCCTGGCCCTCGCCGTTTTCGCGCTGTCCCTCGCCGCCCGCGCCCAGCTGACCATCGAGATCACCGGCGCCGGCGCCAACCGCATCCCCGTCGCCATCGCCGACTTCGCCGGCGAGCCGGGCATCGCCCGCGCCGTCGCCATGGTGGTGCGCGCCGACCTCGAGCGCAGCGGCCTGTTCCGGCTGGTCGAGGCGGGCGCCCCGCTGGCCGAGAACGCCGCCGTCAATTTCGCCGACTGGAAGGCGCGCGGCGCCGACGCCCTCGTCGCCGGCAGCGTCGTGCCGGCCGTCAACGGCCGCTACGAGGTGCGCTTCCGCCTGCACGACGTGCAGAAGCAGGCTTCGCTCGGCGGCCTCGCCTACGTCATGACGTCGCAGCAGGGCCGCACCACCGGCCACCGCATCGCCGACTACGTCTACGAGAAGCTGCTCGGCGAGCCGGGCATCTTCTCCACCCGCATCGCCTACGTCGTCAAGAGCGGCGGCCGCTTCGAGCTGCAGATCGCCGACGCCGACGGCATGAACGCACAGGCCGCGCTGGCCTCGCGCGAGCCGATCATCTCGCCGGCCTGGTCGCCCGACGGCAGCCGCCTCGCCTACGTCTCCTTCGAGGCGAAGAAGCCGGTGGTCTACGTGCATTCGCTGGCCAGCGGCCGCCGCCACGTCGCCGCCAACTTCAAGGGCTCCAACTCGGCGCCGGCCTGGTCGCCCGACGGCAGCAAGCTGGCCGTGGTGCTGACCAAGGACGGCGGCTCGCAGCTCTACTCGCTCAACGCCGACGGCAGCGGCGTCACGCGGCTGGCCTCTTCCAGCGGCATCGACACCGAGCCCTTCTATTCGCCCGACGGCCAGTTCATCTACTTCACCTCGGACCGCGGCGGCAGCCCGCAGATCTACCGCGTGCCGGCCGGCGGCGGCGCCGCCCAGCGCGTCACCTTCGAGGGCAATTACAACGTCAGCCCGCGCCTGTCGCCGGACGGCAGGAGCCTGGCCTTCGTCACGCGCAACGAGGGCCGCTTCCAACTCGCCCTGATGGACCTCGCCACGCGGCAGACGCAGATCCTCACCGACTCGGCCAAGGACGAGTCGCCCAGCTTCGCCCCCAACGGCCGCATGATCCTCTATGCCTCGGAAATCGGCGGCCGCGGCGTGCTGGCCGCCGTCTCCAGCGACGGCCGGGTCAAGCAGAAGCTCTCGGTCCAGGCCGGCGACGTGCGGGAACCGGCCTGGGGCCCTTTCATGAAGCACTGATCGCCAACGGAGAAAGCCATGCGCAACCATCTGATCGTTTTATTCGCGGCCGCCGTCCTGATCGGCGGCTGCGGCACCACCAGCGAGCCGGAGCAGGCCGGCGCACCGGTGGAGGACCGCGGCGCCAAGCCGATCGGCGGCGCCGAGGTCAAGCCGGTGACCGCCGACGGACAAGGCGGCACGGCGCTGGATGCCGTCCGCCAGGGCGCGCTGGCCCAGCGCAGCGTGTTCTTCGACTTCGACAGCTACGTCATCAAGGACGAGTTCAAGTCGCTGGTCGAGGCGCACGCCCGCTTCCTCGTCGCCAACCCGAAAGTCAGGATGCTGATCCAGGGCAACGCCGACGAGCGCGGCAGCCGCGAGTACAACCTGGCGCTCGGCCAGAAGCGGGCCGAGGCGCTGAAGAAGATGCTGATGCTGCTCGGCGCCCGCGAGGACCAGCTCGAGGCCGTCAGCCTCGGCGAGGAGAAGCCGCGCTGCAGCGAATCGACCGAGGCCTGCTGGTCGCAGAACCGCCGCGACGACATGCTCTACAGCGGCGAGTTCTGACATGACCGGCCTGCGCGCGCGCCCGATGATCCGGCTGCCGGGCTGCCGCTGAGATGCGGCGGCTCCTCCCCCTGCTCGCCCTCGCCCTCGTCCTGCCGGCGCGGGCGGCGCTGTTCGACGACGAGGAGGCGCGCCAGCGCATCGAACGGCTGCGCAGCGAAGTCACGGCGCGGCTGGAGCGACTGGAAGCCGCCTCGCGCGGGCAGATCGACCTGGCCAACCAGATCGAGGCGCTGCGCGCCGAGGTGGCCAAGCTGCGCGGCCAGGTCGAGGTGCTCGGCTACGAGATCGAGTCGATGCAGAAGCGCCAGAAGGACTTCTACATCGACCTCGACAGCCGCCTGCGCAAGCTCGAGCCGCAGGCCGGCGCGACGGCGGACGCCGGCGCAACGGGCCCCGCCGCCGACCCGGCGGCGGAGGCGCGCGACTACGAGGCGGCGCTCAACCTGTTCAAGGCCGGCAAGCACAAGGACGCGCTCACCGCCTTCCTTGCCTTCATCAAGGCCTATCCGGAGAGCGCCTTCCAGCCCTCGGCACATTACTGGGCAGGCAGCGCCCATTACCAGCTCGGCGAATTCAAGAAGGCCATCGAGATGTTCGCCAGGGTGGCGGCGTCCTGGCCGGGCGACGCCAAGGCCCCCGACGCGTTGCTCGGCCAGGCCAACTGCCAGCAGGAGTCCGGCGACGCCAAGGGCGCGCGCAAGACGCTGGAGACGCTGGTCGCCAAATATCCCGCCAGCGCGGCCGCCACGGTCGCCAAGCAGCGCCTGGCGAAGAAGAAATGAACCTTCCCCCCGGCCCCCTTCCCGGGGAAGGGGGTGACCGTGGCTCGGCCGCGAAATTCGCGGCCTCGGATCTTCGGCCCGCCTCAGCGGCGCCGGCCCGCCCAGGCTCGGACGAGGCGAGCCTTCCCCCCGGCCCCCTTCCCGGGAAAGGGGGCGACCGCGGCTCGCCCGCGAGTTTCGCAAACCCGGATCTTCGGCCCGCTTCATCGGCGCCGGCCCCTCCAGGCTCGGACGAGGCGAGCCTTCCCCCCACCCCCCTTCCCGGGGAAGGGGGTGACCATGGCTTGCCCGCAAGCTTCGCAACTCCGGATCTTCGGCCCGTCTCATCGGCGCCGGCCCGCCCACGCGCGACCGACCTTGCCGTCTCGCTGCGCATCAGCGAGATCTTCTTCTCCCTGCAGGGCGAGAGCAGCCGCGCCGGCCTGCCGACGGTCTTCGTGCGCCTGACCGGCTGCCCGCTGCGCTGCGCCTGGTGCGACACCGAATACGCCTTCTCGGGTGGCGCGGCAATGACGCTGAAGCAGGTGCTGGACGAGGTGGCGCGGCACGGCGCGCGCCATGTCTGCGTCACCGGCGGCGAGCCGCTGGCGCAGAAGGCCTGCCTGCCGCTGCTCGCGGCGCTGTGCGACGCCGGCCACGCCGTCTCGCTGGAGACCAGCGGCGCGCTCGACATCGCCGGCGTCGACCCGCGCGTCTCGCGCGTCATGGACTTGAAGGCGCCGGGCTCGGGCGAGGAAGCACGCAACCTGTGGCGCAATCTCGATCACCTCAATGCCGCCGACGAGTTGAAGATCGTCGTCGCCGACGAGACGGACTACGACTGGGCGCGGCGGGTGATCGGCGAGCGCCGGCTCGACGCCATCTGCCCGCTGCTGCTCTCGCCGGTGGCGGGCGCGCTGGAGCCGAGGCGGCTGGCCGAATGGGTGCTGCGCGACCGCCTGCCGGTGCGCGTGCAACTGCAGTTGCACAAGCTGATCTGGGACGGCGAGCGGGGAAGATGAGGCGATGAGCAAAAGGCGCGCCGTGGTGTTGCTCTCGGGCGGACTCGATTCGGCCACCACCCTGGCCATCGCCCGCAGCGAGGGCTACGCCTGCCATGCCCTCTCGGTCGCCTACGGCCAGCGCCACGCGGCGGAACTGGCGGCGGCCGCCCGCGTCGCCGCGACCCTCGGCGCAGACGAGCACCGCGTCGTCGACGTCGACCTCGCCCAGTTCGGCGGCTCGGCGCTGACCGAGCCCGGCATCGCCGTGCCGATGCAGGGCCTGCGGCCGGGAATTCCCGTCACCTACGTGCCGGCGCGCAACACCGTCATGCTGTCGCTGGCGCTGGCCTGGGCCGAGGTGCTCGAAGCGCGCGACATCTTCATCGGCGTCAATGCCGTCGATTATTCCGGCTACCCCGACTGCCGGCCGGAATACGTCGCCGCCTTCGAGGCCATGGCCAACCTCGCCACCAAGGCCGCCGTCGAGGGCGCGCGGCTCGCCGTCCATGCGCCGCTGATCGACCTGCCCAAGGCCGAGATCATCCGCCGCGGCAGCGCCCTCGGCGTCGATTACGCCGAGACCGTCTCCTGCTACCAAGCCGATGACACGGGCGCCGCCTGCGGCCTGTGTGACGCCTGCCGCCTGCGCCGGGCCGGCTTCGCCGCCGCCGGGCTGCCCGACCCGACCCGCTACCTCGCCGCCTGAAGGCCGCGCCGGCCGCCGCGCGCGGCCGCATGAAGTTTTCCGGCGGCCTGCTAGAATTCGCCGTTCCGGTCCGGCCCGCATCCGTCGCAGGGAGAAGAACGAATGGAATTCACGATCCACAACCAGGTGCTGCTGACGATCTTCGTCATCGCCCTCGTCATGGGCGCCGTGGCGAACAAGACCAATTTCTGCACCATGGGCGCCGTCTCCGACTGGATCAACATGGGCGACACCGGCCGCCTGCGCGCCTGGCTGCTGTCGATGGCGGTGGCCATCCTCGGCGTGGCGGCGCTCACCTACAGCGGCAGCGCCAGCATCGGCAGCGACACCTTCCCGCCCTACCGCACGCCGAATTTCGCCTGGCTGCGCTACCTGGTCGGCGGCTTCATGTTCGGCGTCGGCATGACGCTCGGCTCGGGCTGCGGCAACAAGACCCTGATCCGCATCGGCGGCGGCAACCTGAAATCCCTCTTCGTGCTGGTGGTCGCCGCCATCTTCGCCTATTTCATGCTGTGGACCGACTTCTACGGCAACGTCTTCCATCCCTGGGTCTCGGCCACCACCATCGACCTGGCCAGGTCGGGCCTGCAGAGCCAGGCGCTGAGCGAGTTCTTCGGCGCCGGTCGCGGCGCCCAGGTCGCCACGGGCACGGTGATCGGCCTCGCCCTCGCCGGCTTCGTCTTCGCCTCGCGGGATTTCCGCGGCAGCTTCGACAACGTCCTCGCCGGCCTGGTCATCGGCCTCTCGGTGGTGATCGGCTGGTACGTCACCGCCGGGCCGATGGGTGCGGAATGGCGCGAGTGGGCGGAAATGGCCGACACCGTGCCGAGCCGCGTCCAGGTGCAGTCCTTCACCTTCATCAGCCCGATGGGCGACAGCGTGCGCTACCTGCTCAGCCCGGCCAATTTCTCCCTCATCAACTTCGGCGTCACCGCGCTGGCCGGCGTCATCCTCGGCTCCGGCCTGTATTCCCTGTTCAGCGGAAATTTCCGCCTCGAGTGGTTCGCCTCCGTCAGCGATTTCCTCAGCCACGCCGCCGGCGCCGCGCTGATGGGCATCGGCGGCGTGCTCGCCATGGGCTGCACCATCGGCCAGGCCATCACCGGCGTATCGACCCTGGCGATGGGCTCCTTCCTCACCTTCTTCTCCATCGTCGCCGGCGCCGTCGCCACCATGAAATACCAGTACTGTCGCATGATGCGGGAAGCGTGAGAGCTGCCGGAAAATTGACACCCTCGCGGCCGGCAATCTATAATCCGCGCCTTTTCGGGGGCCGTTAGCTCAGCTGGTAGAGCAGCGGACTTTTAATCCGTTGGTCACTGGTTCGAATCCAGTACGGCCTACCACGAAAAAACGAGGGCCTGCGAACGCAGGCCCTTTCTCTTTCCGCGTGCCACCGGCGGTGCAGCCGCCTCATTCGATGTTCTGCACCTGCTCGCGCATCTGCTCGATGAGCAGCTTCATGTCCACGGCGAGGGCGGTGATCTCCTTCGACACCGACTTCGAGGCAAGGGTGTTGGCCTCGCGGTTGAGCTCCTGCATGAGGAAGTCGAGCCGCTTGCCGACAGCGCCGCCCTTGCCGACCACGCGCGCCACCTCGTCGAGGTGGGCGACCAGCCGGTTGAGCTCCTCGGCGACATCGACGCGGGCGGCGAACAGGCCGACTTCCTGGCGGATGCGCTCCTCGTCGAGGCTGGCGGCCGCCTCGCGCAGGCGCAGCGCCAGCCGCTCCCGGTAATCGGCCAGGGCCTGCGGCAGCAGGGGCGCGGCCTGGTCGACCAGCGCGCGCATTGCGCCGACGCGCTCGAGGATCATTGCCGCCAGCTTCTCGCCTTCGCGGGCGCGGGTGGCGAGCAACTCGCCGAGGGCGCCTTCGGCCAGGGCGGCGCAGGCGCCCTGCAGTTCCTCGGCGCCCGCCGCCTCGTCGCCGAGCATGCCGGGCCAGCGCAGTACTTCGGCCACCGACAGGGGGGCCGCCTCGGGCAGTCGCCCGCTCACTTCCGACTGCAGCTCGGCCAGCTGCAGCAGCAGGGCCTGGTTGAGGCCGGCCGGGCGCGGCGCCGAGCCCGAGACCAGCAAGTTGAGCCGGCAGTCCACCTTGCCGCGGTTGAGCCGCGCGGCGATCTGCTCGCGCAGCGCCGGCTCGACGATGCGCAGCTCCTCGGCGATGCGGAAATTGATGTCGAGGTAGCGGGAATTGACGGTGCGCAATTCCAGGTGGAGGATGCCGCGGCCGATGTCGCGTGTCTGCGCGGCATAGCCGGTCATGCTGTGTATCATGGGAAGCCTTCCGTCGCGCGACTTTACAGCGCCGTGATAAATAATGACAATTCGGCTGCCATCTTAACCTGAACCGCTGCCGGGCGCCCGCCCATGACCACGCAAGCCAACGTACCGCTGCCGCCGGGCTACCAGCTCGAGGAGTACCGCATCGAGCGCCAGCTCTCCCTCGGCGGCTTCTCCATCGTCTATCTCGCCACCGATGACAAGGGCGAGCTGGTGGTCATCAAGGAATACCTGCCCAATTCCCTCGCCCTGCGCACGGCCGGCCATACCCTGCCCTCGATCGCCGAGGAGAATGCCGCCACCTTCCGCTACGGCATGAAATGCTTCTTCGAGGAAGGCCGCGCGCTGGCCAGGATCTCCCACCCCAACGTGGTGCAGGTGCTGAACTTCTTCCGCGCCAACGAGACCGTCTACATGGTGATGCGCTACGAGCGCGGCCGCACGCTGCAGGAGCAGATCCACCTGCGCAAGGGCGAGATCCGCGAGGGCTTCATCCGCGCCGTCTTCGCCCGGTTGCTCAACGGCCTGCGCGAGGTGCATGCCCACAAGCTGCTGCACCTCGACATCAAGCCCTCCAACATCTACCTGCGCACCGACGGCCAGCCGGTGCTGATCGACTTCGGCGCGGCGCGCCAGACGCTGCAGAACGACGCGCCCCTGCTCAAGCCGATGTACACGCCGGGCTTCGCCGCCCCCGAGCAGTACAACAACGCGCGCCACGAGCTGCTCGGGCCATGGACCGACATCTATTCGATCGGCGCCAGCATGTACGCCTGCATGGCGGCGACGGCGCCGCAGGCGGCCGACAAGCGCCTCGAGCGCGACCAGCTGGTGCCGGCCATCCGCCGCTGGCCGGACAAGTACTCGCGGCAGTTGCTGGAGACCGTCGACGTCTGCATGCGGCTGAACTATCTCGAGCGCCCGCAGAGCGTCTTCGCCCTGCAGAAGATGCTCACCGGCAAGGCGCGCAGCCTGCCGAAGACCGGCCTCTTCGGCGGCCTGCGCAAGCGCGTGTTGGCCCTGATCAAATGAGAGCGGCCGGTTTCCCCGACGTCGCCCGACCGAAGACGGCATGAAGTTCACCATCTACCAGGAGAGCCGACCCGGCAAACGGCCGGCCAATGAAGACCGCATCGCCTACACCTATTCGCGCGACGCGCTGCTGATGGTCGTCGCCGACGGCATGGGCGGCCACCTGCACGGCGAGGTGGCGGCGCAGATCGCCGTGCAGTACGTCACCGAGGCCTTCCAGCGCGAGGCGCGGCCGCTGTTGAAGGACCCGTTCCTGTTCCTCTCCGGCGTCCTCGGCAACGCCCACCACGCCATCCTCGACTACGCCGCCGACCGCTTCCTGCCCGAGGCGCCGCGCACCACCTGCGTCGCCTGCGTCGTGCAGGACTCGATCGCCTACTGGGCGCATGTCGGCGACTCGCGCCTGTACGCCATGCGCGACGGCCGCATCATCGCGCAGACGCGCGACCATTCGCGCGTGCAGCGCATGGTCGAGGACGGCCAGCTCAGCCCCGAGGAAGCCTTGCGCCACCCGGCGCGCAACCGCATCTACAGCTGCCTCGGCGGCGTCAGCCAGCCGCAGATCGACTTTTCCAAGAAGACGCCGCTGCTGGCCGGCGACGTGCTGCTGCTGTGCACCGACGGCTTCTGGGGGCCGCTGGCGGCCGATGCCATCGAGCGGACGCTGGCCGAGGGCAACGTCCTGCAGGCCCTGCCGCGGCTGCTCAGGGAGGCCGAGGCGAACGGCGGCGACAACGCCGACAACCTGTCGGTCATCGCGCTCGGCTGGGAGGACAGCTACGACGAGGACGGGCTGGCCGGCGTGTCGACCCAGACCATGCCGGTCGATGCCTTCACGACGCAGATGGAGAGCTTCGCCAAGGCGCGCAAGGGCGCCAAGGCGCTGCCCGACCTCTCCGAGGAGGAGATCGAGCGCGCCATCCAGGAAATCAACGCGGCCATACGGAAGTACTCGAAATGACGAACTGGACCAGGCCGGATGGGCGCGGCGCGGACGCGCTGCGCCGCGTCGCCCTCACCCGCAACTTCACCCGCCACGCCGAAGGCTCGGTGCTGGCCGAATTCGGCGACACCAGGGTGCTGTGCACCGCCAGCGTCGAGCCGGGCGTGCCCGGCTTCCTGCGCGGTCTGGGCCAGGGCTGGCTCACCGCCGAATACGGCATGTTGCCGCGCTCCACCCACACGCGCAGCGCGCGCGAGGCGGCCAAGGGCAAGCAGAGCGGGCGCACGCTGGAGATCCAGCGCCTGATCGGCCGCGCGCTGCGCGCCGTCACCGACCTCGAGGCGCTCGGCGAGCGCACCGTGCAGATCGACTGCGACGTGCTGCAGGCCGACGGCGGCACGCGCACCGCCTCGATCACCGGCGCCTGCGTCGCCGCCCACGACGCCTTCGCGAAGCTCCTCGCCGAGGGCGCCATCGCGCGCCACCCGCTGCGCGAGCTGGTCGCCGCCGTCTCGGTCGGCATCTACGACGGCGTGCCGGTGCTCGACCTCGACTACCCGGAAGACTCCGCCTGCGACACCGACATGAACGTGGTGATGACCGCCTCCGGCGGCATGATCGAGCTGCAGGGCACGGCGGAGGGCGCGCCCTTCTCGCGCGCCGAGCTGGACACGCTGCTCGGCCTGGCCGAGCGCGGCATCGCGCAGCTCATCGCGGCACAAAAGTCAGTCCTGGCGGAACGGCGCTAAGCGAATCGGGCGGCAACCAGGCATGTTCGAGCAGGCCTTCAGGAACATCGACGACGTCCTCTGGAAAGAAGCCGGCTGCACCACCGAGCTCGACTACACCGAGCAGACCTCCTGGCTGCTGTTCCTGAAATACCTCGACGGCCTCGAGCAGGACAAGGCCGCCGAGGCGGCGCTGGAAGGGCGGAAATACAGCTACATCCTCGCCCCGCCCTACCGCTGGGAAAGCTGGGCCGCGCCGAAGGGGCCGGACGGCCGGCTCGACCACAACAAGGCCCTGACCGGCGACGACCTGCGCGATTTCGTCGATCGCACGCTGTTTCCCTATCTCCACGCCTTCAAGCAGAAGGCCGCCGGGCCGAACACCCTCGAGTACAAGATCGGCGAGATCTTCGGCGAGATCAAGAACAAGATCCACAGCGGCTACAACCTGCGCGAGATCATCGACCACATCGACGAACTGCGCTTCCGCTCGCAGGCCGAGAAGCACGAACTCTCGGCGCTCTACGAAGAGAAGATCAGGCGCATGGGCAACGCCGGGCGCAACGGCGGCGAGTACTACACGCCGCGCCCGCTGATCCGCGCCATGGTGCGGGTAGTCAATCCGAAGATCGGCGAGCGCATCTACGACGGCGCCTGCGGCTCGGCCGGCTTCCTTTGCGAAGCCTTCGACTACCTCAAGGCCGGCAAGCTCACCACCGCCGACCTCAAGACCCTGCAGGAGCGCACCTTCTACGGCATCGAGAAGAAGTCGCTCGCCTACGTCATCGCGATCATGAACATGATCCTGCATGGCGTCGAGACGCCGAACATCGTGCATGCCAACACGCTGGCGCTCAACCTCGCCGACATCCAGGACAAGGATCGCATGGACGTGATCCTCGCCAACCCGCCCTTCGGCGGCAAGGAGCGCAAGGAAGTGCAGCAGAACTTCCCCATCCGCACCGGCGAGACGGCCTTCCTGTTCCTGCAGCATTTCATCAAGATGCTCAAGGCCGGCGGCCGCGCGGCAGTGGTCATCAAGAACACCTTCTTGAGTAATACCGACAACGCCTCGGTCAGCCTGAGGAAGCTCCTGCTGGAGAGCTGCAACCTGCACACCATCCTCGACTGCCCCGGCGGCACCTTCCAGGGCGCGGGCGTCAAGACCGTGGTGCTGTTCTTCGAGAAAGGCGCGCCGACGCGCAGCATCTGGTACTACCAGCTCGACCCCGGCCGCAACCTCGGCAAGACCAACCCGCTCAACGACGACGACCTCGCCGAGTTCGTCGAGCTGCAAAAGACCTTCGCCGACTCACCGAAAAGCTGGCGCGTAAAAGTCAGTCCCGGCGACACGGCGACTTGCGACCTCTCGGTGAAGAACCCCAATGGCGGCGAGGCCGTCACCCACCGCAGCCCGCAGGCTATCCTCGATGAAATCGTTGCGCTGGATGCCGAGAGTGCGGCGGTGCTGGCGAAGATCAGGGCGATGCTGTGAAGGCTGGGTGGCAGCACAAGACCATCGACGCTGTATGCGACGTGGTCAATGGCGGCACGCCCAAAACCGGCACAGCCGAATACTGGGATGGGCCGCATCAATGGATCACTCCCGCCGAGATGGGCAAGCGGGCTACGCCCTTCATCGAGCTAACCGAGCGAGCCCTCACCGATGCAGGTTTGCAGAACAGTTCCGCGAGATTGTTGCCTGCCCAGTCAGTCATCCTCTCGACGCGCGCACCAATAGGCTACTTGGTTATCAACACGGTGCCGATGGCAACCAATCAAGGCTGCAAGGGGTTGGTGCCAAGAGCTGGACTTGATTGCAAATTCCTGTACTACTACCTAACAAGCATTGTTCCGCTGCTCAACGACTTGGGAACCGGTGCCACGTTCAAGGAGCTTTCGGGCGGAAAACTGAAGGAAGTCCCAATTCCCGTTCCATCGTTCCCCGAACAACACCGCATCGTCGCCATCCTCGACGAAGCTTTCGACAGCATCGCCACCGCCAAGGCCAACGCCGAACAGAACCTCCAGAACGCCCGCGCCTTGTTCGAGAGCCATTTGCATCAGGTTTTCACGGAGCGGGGAGAGGGGTGGGTGGAGCGGTTGCTGGAGGAAGTTGTCAGTTCAACCTGTTCTCTATCGTATGGCATCGTTCAGCCCGGCGACGATTTTCGAAATGGCCTGCCGGTAGTTCGTCCAACGGATTTGACGACCCAGCTCATAACCGCTGACCGGTTGAAGCGGATCGATCCGAAGCTCGCGAATGGATACAAACGCACAGCGCTTCGAGGAGGGGAACTTCTGCTCTGCGTTCGAGGCAGCACCGGGATTGTTTCAGTTGCTGCCCCTGAATTGGCCGGAGCGAACGTAACACGCGGAATAGTGCCCATTACTTTTGAGCCGTCTATTCTTCGCCAAGGTTTCGGTTACTTCTTGATGATTTCAGAGATGGTCCAAAACCAGATTCGAGCAAAGACCTACGGCACGGCGTTGATGCAAATAAACATCGGCGACTTGCGCAAGGTGACTGTCGCTATCCCGCCGATAGCTCAGCAGGAAGCAATTACAGCCAAGCTGGAATTATTGCAGTCCGAAACCCAACACCTCGAATCTCTCTACCAGCAAAAGCTGGCGGCGCTGGACGAGTGGAAGAAGTCGCTGCTGCATCGGGCGTTCAGCGGACAGCTGTAAGGACACCGACCATGACCATTCGCCCCGCCTTTTTCGAGAACCACGAAATCCGTCGCGTCTATGACGAGGATACCGAGACCTGGTGGTTTTCGGTCGTCGATATCG
>CAUJIV010000022.1 GCA_963205435.1 Pseudomonadota bacterium | reverse complement strand
CCCCTTGAGAGCGCAGTACGCCGTATGCCCGCACTCGGGGCAGACAAACCCGCGCGGCCAGCGCCACGCGAACAGCGCCTGCTCGCATTGTTCCGTCGTTCCGTACTTGTCCATGAATTCGCGCAAACCCATGCCCCGCTGGAATTGCACCTTGTTCTTCAGCATCGCTTATCTCCTTGGAAAATCAAGCGATGCCAGTTTGCTACCCCCACTGGCTCACTGGCTGAGCCTCATTGGTAATCAGGAAGATAGATGCACGACTCCAGGCGGCCGGCCAGTTCCCTGGCGGTGGAGCGGGTGTAGTCCTTCTCGAAGCGGTCGCTGACGAGTTGCGCCGTCGGCCCGTCGAGCTTCTCGTTGATCAGCCCCATGAAGGCCGGCGGCGCGACCAGGATGACGCGGTCGAACTGGCCGCTGGCGCGAGCGTGGTTCAGCTCGCGCGCCAGTTCCTGGGCGAAATGACGGGCCTCGTTCTCCTTCGGGCTGGTCTTCGGCTGGCTGGCGCGCTGGCCGACGCCGGGACTGTGCAGCTGGCCGGGCCGGTCGCTGACGAGATCGGCGGTCTTTTCGCGGCTCTCCGGATGCTGCAGGTCCTTGACGGCGACGAGGCCCTTCTTCGGGCCGGTATTGGCGTACAGCTTTGCCTGGCTGGCGTTGGCAACGAGGATCCAGGTGGTGGCCATGCGGATGCTCCCTTGAAAATGCTAGACTTGCGGCAAAGAAAAGCGGCCTGCCGACCGAGTGTGTCATAAAACGGATCTTCGGAGAAGACCGGCGGCCGCAACGAAGACAGGGGTGCGGACGGCCCTGCCGCGCGGCCCCGCCCCGCGCGCGTGCCGCGCCGACTGGAGCGAGCGAAGGCGGTCATGTTCCTCTTCAGCAAGAGCGAAGACTCCCCCCGGCTGAACAAACTGCGGGCGCTGTCCCTCTTCGCGACCCTGAGCCCGCGCGAGCTGAAGACGGTGGACGGCCTGCTGCACGAGCGCAACTTCCTCGCCGGCGAGGTGATCTTCGACCAGGGCGACGAGGGCCAGGCCCTCTACATCGTCGAGGCCGGCAAGGTGCTGATCTGCCGCCAGGGCCAGCCGGTCGAGGGTCGCATCGCCGAACTGGAGCCGGGCGCGCTGTTCGGCGAGCTGGCCCTGCTGGATGATTCGCCGCGGGCGGCGCAGGCGGTGGCGCTGGAGCACAGCACGCTGGACGTGCTGTTCCGCGCAGATTTCCACGGCCTGGTCGAGACCCACGCCCTGATCGCCTCGAAGATCTCCCTGCAACTGGCGCGCCACATCGGCCAGCGCCTGCGCGCCACCGTCATCACCCGCCAGGTCAGGCCGGAATGAGCCGTGGCACCGGGCCGGTGGTGTGGGTCGGCATCATCGCCACGACCTGCCTGCTGCTGGTGCTGTTCAAGAGCATGCTCTGGCTGGTGGTGCCCTTCCTGCTGGCGCTGATCATCTACTACTTCCTGCAGCCGGCGACCCAGCGCCTGGTGCTGCAGGGCTTCCCGCGCAAGACGGCGGCGGCCGTCACCGGCGGCGGCTTCATCGCGCTGCTGCTGGCCTGCGCCGCCCTGCTGTTCCCCTGGCTCACCTCCCATGCCGTCGGCTGGCAGGACTCGCTGTCGCGCTACGTCGAAGGCGGCAGCCAGCTGCTGCTGAGGACCCTGGCGGGCCTTGAGGCGCAGTTCGCCTTCCTCGAGCGGGCCGACCTGAGCCGCAACGTCAGCGCGCAGATCGGCAATTTCACCGAGACCTTCGCCCAGCGCTATCTGGCCGACCTGGTGCTGACGCTGGCGGCCTGGCTGCCGACGCTGCTGCTGGCGCCTTTCCTCGCCTTCTTCTTCCTGCGCGACGGCCGCCGCTTCGCCAAGTTCGTCGCCAACGCCGTGCCCAACGCCTTCTTCGAGCGCGCCCTGTGCCTGATGCACGAGATGGACCGCACGGCGCGCGCCTACTTCCAGGGGCTGATCAGCCTGACCATCATCGACACCCTGGCGCTGGCGCTCGGCCTGTGGGTGATCGGCCTCGAGGGGGCGCTGCTGCTCGGCCTGGTCTGCGCGGTCATGGCCTGGGTACCTTACGTCGGCTCCGTCCTCGGCTGCCTGCTGGTGGTGCTGGTGGCGGCGACCGACTTCCCGGCCGACCCCTGGATGGCCTACGGCGCCATCATCGTCTTCGTGCTGGTGCGCCTGCTCGACGACTTCGTCTTCATGCCGCTCACCATCGGCCGCAGCCTGCGCATCCATCCCCTGCTCAGCGTGCTGATGATCTTCGTCGGCGGCGCGCTGGCCGGCGTCGCCGGCCTGATGCTGGTGCTGCCCCTGCTGGGCATCACCATGGTGGTGGGCGAGACGATCGGCCTGGTCGTCACCGATCCGCGGCTGCAGGCGCGCTGGGCCCATGCCCGCCGCCTGCGGGCCCGGCAGGCGGCGGCGGACCTGCAGGGCTGAGCGCGCCGGCGAGCGGCAGGGTGACGCGGGCGAGCAGCCCGCCGCCCGCGCGCGCGAGCAGGTCGAGGCGGCCGCCGTGGCTGCGCGCGATGCGCTCGACGATGGCCAGGCCGAGGCCGGTGCCGGAGGCGCCGCCGCGGGCCGCGTCGAGGCGCGTGAACGCCTGCTTCAGGCGCTCGACCTCTCCCTCCGGGATGCCCGGGCCGCGGTCCATGACCTCGATCAGGATGCCGTGTCCCTCCCGGCGCGTGACGACCTCGACCGGAGCCTCCCCGCCGCCGTGATGCAGTGCGTTGTTCACCAGGTTGGCGGCGAGCCGCTGCAGGGCCAGCGGGCGCAGGCTCAGCGCCGGCAACTGCGCCGGCCGGAAGTCTATGGCGGCGCCGCGCTGCCGTAGCGGCTCGATGACGCGGGCGAGCAGGGCGTTGAGGTCGGCCGCCTGCGGCGCCTCGCCGTCGTCGCCGCGGGCGAAATCGAGGAACTGGCCGATGATGCGGTCCATCTCGTCGATGTCGGCGCAGATGCCTTCGCGCAAGGCGGCGTCGGCGCCCATTTCCGCCGCCAGGCGCAGGCGGGTGAGCGGCGTGCGCAGGTCGTGGGAGATGCCAGCGAGAATCAGCGCCCGATCCTCGTCGAGGCGGGCGAGGTCGCGGGACATCTGGTTGAAGGCGTGGGCGACGCCGCGGATCTCCTCCGGGCCGCTTTCCTCCAGCGGCTGCGGGCGGCGGCCGAGGCCGATGTCGCGGGCGGCGGCGGCCAGCGCGCGCAACGGACTCGTGACGCGAAAGACGATGAGATAGGCGCCGGCCAGGGCGAGGGCGAGGACGGCGGCGACCCAGCCCAGCCAGCCAAGCGGGAGGCGGCGCTCGACCCGCTCGCGCGGCAGCATCACCCAGTACTCGTCGCCCTCGATGTGGAAGCTGGTCCAGAAACCCGGCTCGCCGTCGCGCTCGAGCGAGATGCGCGTGTCGCTGCCCAGTTGCTGGCGCACGGCGACGGCCACCATGCGGACCAGGCCGGCCTGCTCCGGCAGCGGCGCCACCCGCTCGTCCTCCTCGGCGGGATAGACGCGGATGCCCTCGCGCTCGGAGAGCTCGATGAGGAGGGCGAGGCGCTTGTCCGGCTGGGCCGTCAGCAGCGCCGTGCGCGTCAGGTTGACCACGCTCACCACCATCTGCGCCAGCTGGCGCGCCCGCGGCTCGCTCTCGGCGCGGGCCGAGACAAGCGACCAGGCGACGACGGCGAGAATCATCAGCGCGGCGATCAGCAGGAAGGCGCGCCAGAGCAGGCTTTGCGGCGGGAAGCGCATGGGCGGATTGTACTGAAGGCCGCGACGGCGTCTGCCCGGCCCGGCAGGCCTCAGTCCTTCACGCCGTCGGGCACGAAGACATAGCCGAAGCCCCAGACGGTCTGGATGTAGCGGGGCCGCGACGGGTCGTCCTCGACCAGCTTGCGCAGGCGCGAGACCTGCACGTCGATGGCGCGGTCGAAGGCCTCGTACTCGCGGCCGCGCGCCAGCTCCATCAGCCGGTCGCGCGACAGCGGCTGGCGCGGGTGCTGCAGCAGCACCTTGAGCACCGCGAACTCGCCGGTGGTGAGCGCGTGGCTGCGGCCGTCGCGCGTCAGGTTGCGCGTGGCCAGGTCGACGCTGACGGAACCGAAGCGGACCGCGCCCTCCTCGGCGGCGGGGGCGCCGGCCGGCGCCGGCGCGGCGCGGCGGCGCAGCACGGCGTGGATGCGGGCGACCAGCTCGCGCGGATTGAAGGGCTTGGGCAGGTAGTCGTCGGCGCCCATCTCGAGGCCGACGATGCGGTCGACGTCGTCGCCCTTGGCGGTGAGCATGATGATCGGCGTGTCGTCCTTGTTGCCGCGCAGCCGGCGGCAGGCCGACAGGCCGTCCTCGCCGGGCATCATCAGGTCGAGCACGATCAGGGCGTAGACCTCGCGCGCCAGCGCCTTGTCCATGGCGGCGACGCTGTCGACGGTCCTGACGGCGAAGCCCTGCTGGCCGAGGTAGCGGCCGAGCAGCTCGCGCAAGCGCTGGTCGTCATCGACGACGAGGATTTTCTGCCTGCTTTCTGACATGGCGGAATCCTACAGCGGGGAGCGCCGCCTGGACAGTCGCCAATTGGTAATCGGATGTTGCTGCGACAGCGACCGACACAAAAAGTTACAAATGCCCCGGCGCGGAACCTGCCGCAGTCGCGAAGACGGGCTACGATACGGCATCGGACGGTCCGCATCCGGGGAGCGGCGCGCTGCTTTCGCCGGCCCGGCGCCTCCCTCTCGCGCTGGCGGCCCGGCGCCGGCGCACGGGATGGCACAATGGCGCCCTGCAGCCGTCGGCCGCGGCGGACAATGTGTCTGTCGCGGAACAGTCGGCCCCATGGAGAAAGTGACGGAATGAAGCGCTCGGCCTTGCTTGCTGGTTTTCTCCTGGCGCTGCTGTCCGGCCTGCCGGCGCAGGCGCAGTCGGACGGGCGTGATCCGGCCTGGCGCGACGCCCAGCAACGGCGCGAGCCCAGGCGCGAGCAGGAGCCGCGCCATGCGGAGGATCCCGCCGGCGCCCGCCGCCAGGGCGAGCGGCTCAGCCGGGAGGAGCGTCAGCAACTGCGCCGCGACATCCGGCAGTACGGTCGCGACGTCTATCACGACCGCTCGCGGCGGTTCTGATTCGGCCAGGCCCGCGGTTGTCGTCATGGGTGACGGCATGGAGATGAAGCGGGTCAGCGCCGGCAAGCTGCGCGCCATCGGCCACGACGCCGGCCGTCGCGTCCTGCGCGTCGAGTTCGACGACGGCAAGGTGGTCGAATACGCCGGCGTCTCGCAGGAGGCGTGGCGGCGCCTGAGCACTTCGGCCTCGCCCTGGAACCACTTTCGCGACAACATCGAGGAGGAGTACGCGACGCGGCGGATCAAGTGAGCAGTCGGGTAAAATCCCGACGGTGAAGCTGCTCGCCCTGGAATCCTCCTCCGACCTCTTTTCCGCCGCGCTGCATCTCGACGGCTCGACGGCCGGGCGGGAAGGCGCGCCTGGCGCGTCCCATTCTGAAATCGCCCTGCCGCTGGTGAAGGCGCTGCTCGCCGAAGCGGGCACCCGGCTGGAACAACTCGACGGCATCGCCTTCGGCGCCGGTCCGGGGGCGTTCACCAGCCTGCGCCTGGCCTGCAGCCTGGCTCAGGGCCTGGCCGTCGCCGCCGGCCTGCCGCTGCTCGGCATCGGCAGCCTCGAGGCGCTGGCCCTGGAACTCGGCGAGGGGCGTGCCTATGCCTGCACCGACGCCCGCATGAACGAGGTGTACTGCGCCGCCTACGAAGTGCGCGGCGACAGCGTGGTCACCGTCATCGCGCCGCGTGTCTGCGCGCCGGCGCAAGCGCCGCTGCCGCCGGGCGCCGGCTGGCGCGGCGCGGGCAGCGGCTTCCAGGCCCATGGCGCGGCGCTCGCCGCCCGCCTGGGACTCGGAGCCGGCGCCGTCGACGCCGCGGCGCGTCCGCGCGCCGCCGGCCTGATCCGGCTGGCCCTGCCGCGTTTCGCCAGGGGAGAGGGCGTCGACCCGGCGCTGGCGGCGCCGCTCTATGTGCGCGACAAGGTGGCGATGACCAGCCGCGAGCGCGTCGCGCTGGGCGGCAAGGCATGAGCGCGGTCCTGCACGGGGCGCCGGTCCTCGAGCCGATGCGGCCGGAAGACATCGACGCGGTGCTCGCCATCGAGCAGAGCGCTTACCCTTTTCCGTGGACGCGCGCCAATTTCGCCGATGCGCTGGCGGCTGGCTATCTGGCCTTCTGCTGCCGCAGCGACGGCACGCTGATCGGCCATGCCGTGATGCTGCTGGTGCTCGACGAGGCGCACCTGCTCAACCTGACGCTGGCGCCCGAATGGCAGGGGCGCGGCTGCGGCCGCCAGGTCATGGACCGCCTGCTCGACGAGGCGCGCGGCCGCGGCGCCCGCCGCTTGTTCCTCGAGGTGCGCCCGTCGAACGCCGCGGCGCAAGCCTTGTACGGCCGGCTCGGCTTCGCGCAGATCGGCCGCCGCCGCGGCTATTACCCCGCCGACGGCGGGCGCGAGGACGCCCTGGTGATGGCGCTGGACTTGTGACATGGCGACGAGAAGGGACAGCATCCTGAGGGAGATGGGCCTGGCGCCGCTGTGGCGGCTGCGGCAGCGCCCGGCCCTGGCCGAAGACGCGGTGACAGCCGACGGGAACGCGATCGAGACGCCGGCGGACAGCACGCCGGCCGTGCCGGGAGACGCGCAAGGGGATGCGCGCGCCCGCCGCATCGCCGCCATGGACTGGGGGACGCTGGCGACGACGGTGGCCGGCTGCCGCGATTGCCGGCTGTGCGAGCAGCGCAAGCAGGCGGTGTTCGGCGTCGGTGATGTCGCCGCCGACTGGCTCTTCGTCGGCGAGGGACCGGGCGCCGAGGAGGACGAGCGCGGCGAGCCCTTCGTCGGCCAGGCCGGCAAGCTGCTCGACGCCATGCTGGCGGCGATCGGCCTGCGGCGCGGCCGCAAGGTGTATATCGCCAACGTCGTCAAGTGCCGCCCGCCGGGCAACCGCACGCCGCAGGCTGACGAGACGGCGGCCTGTTTTCCCTACCTGCAGCGGCAGATCGAACTGATCGCGCCGAAGCTCATCGTCGCGCTGGGCAAGCCCGCCGCCGAGACGCTGCTCGGCACGGAAGTCCGGGTCGGTGCCTCGCGCGGACGCCTGTTCGACTGCCGCGGCATCCCGCTCGTTGTCACCTACCATCCGGCCTACCTGCTGCGCAATCTCCCGGACAAGGCCAAGGCTTGGGAGGACCTCTGCTTCGCCCGGCGCGTCATGAAAGAGCTGGACGGCGCCGACGGGCAATGATGGCGCGGGCCTGCCGCCGAATCCGGCTTGCGTTGAATTCCGCCGCGGCGCCCCGATATCCGCTTTCGCGTCACCACCACCCGAGGAGAACAAGATGCAAGCAAGACTCATCGCCCTGCTGGTCCTCGCCGCCGGCCTGCTCGGCGGCTGCGGCTACAACCAGATCCAGGCCGTCGACGAGCAGGTCACCGCGGCCTGGTCCGAGGTGCTCAACCAGTACCAGCGCCGCGCCGACCTGATCCCGAACCTGGTGCAGGTCGTGCAGGGCTACGCCGCCCATGAAAAGGAGGTGCTGACCAGGGTGACCGAGGCGCGCGCCAGCGTCGCCGGCCTCAAGGCCACGCCCGAGCTGATCAACGATCCCGAGGCCTTCGCCAAGTTCCAGGCGGCCCAGGCGCAGCTCTCCGGCGCCCTGTCACGGCTGCTGGCGGTGGCCGAGAACTATCCGAACCTCAAGGCCGACGGCGCGTTCCGCGACCTGCAGGCGCAAGTGGAGGGCACGGAGAACCGCATCGCGGTGGCGCGCAACCGCTACATCAAGGCGGTGCAGGACTACAACGTCACAGTGCGGATGTTCCCCAGCAACCTGACCGCCATGCTGTTCGGCTACAAGACCAAGTCCAGCTTCAGCGTCGAGGACGAGAAGGCGCTGGCGACGCCGCCGGCGATCCGCTTCGACACGGCGCCCGCTGCCAAGTAGGCCGGCAGGCGCCATGCTTCGACTGCTCGCCGCGCTCTGGCTGGCGCTGGCCGCCCTTGCCGGCCAGGCGGCCGACGGCCTCGTCGCCGTGCCGCCGCTGGCAGCGCGGGTCACCGACCTGAGCGGCACGCTCGACGACAGCCAGAAGGCGGCGCTCGAGGCGGCGCTGGCCCGCTTCGAGGAAGAGCGTGGCAGCCAGATCGCCATCCTTCTCGTGCCGAGCACGCGGCCCGAGCCGATCGAGGCCTATTCGATCCGCGTCGCCGAGGCCTGGCGGCTCGGCCGCAAGGGCGTCGACGACGGCATCCTGATCCTCGTCGCCAGGGAGGACCGCCAGCTGCGCATCGAAGTCGGCCGCGGCCTCGAAGGCGCCGTGCCAGACGCCGTCGCTCGGCGCATCATCGACGAGGACATCACGCCGCATTTCAGGCAGGGAGATTTTTTTGGCGGCCTCGAGGCGGGCGTCGGCAGGCTCGCGTCGGTCATCGCCGGCGAGGCGCTGCCGCCGCCGCGAGCGCGAGGGCGGGCGGGCGGCGCGGATACGGAGTCGCTGTTCGTCCTCGGCATCGTCATCGCCACCCTGCTGGGCGCGACCTTGAGCCGCCTGTTCGGCCGCCTGGCCGGCTCGACCCTGACTTCCGGCGCTGTCGGCGGCCTCGCCTGGCTGGTGACCGGCTCCCTCCTGACGGCCCTGGCCGGCGCCTTCCTGGTCTTCATCTACGTCCTCGTCTTCGCAGCCAGCGGCCGCGGCGGCGGCTGGTCGTCCGGTACGCGCTGGCCGGGGGGCGGAGGCTGGGGTGGCAGCGGCGGCTTCGGTGGCGGTGGTTGGAGCGGTGGCGGTGGCGGCTTCGGCGGCGGCGGCGCCTCGGGTCGCTGGTGATGGAGCGAGCCGCCCGCATCCTCAGGCATCTGCTGCTGCCGCAATGGTGCGCCTCGCGGGCTTTCCCGCCGTCCGTCCTGCGACGGATCGAGCAGGCGATTGCTGCCTCGGAGAAGCGCCACGCCGCCGAGCTGTGCTTTGCCATCGAAGGCGGGCTGGCCTTGCCGGCGCTGCTGCGCGGCCAGACGGCGCGCCAGCGCGCGCTTGAGGTGTTCTCGCTGCTGCGCGTCTGGGACACCGCGTGCAACAACGGGGTGCTGATCTACGTGCAGCTGGCCGACCGCCAGGTGGAGATCCTCGCCGACCGCGGCATCGCCGCGCGCGTCGGACAAGACGAATGGGACGCCCTCTGCCGGCGCTTCGAGCAAGGCTGCCGGCAGCGCCGCTTCGTGGAGGGCGCTCTCGACGCCATCGAGGAGGCGACCGCACTTCTGGCGCGCCACTTTCCGCCCGGCGGCGAGGGTGCCGACGAATTGCCCAACCGGCCGCTGCTGCTCTGATCAGCGGGCGGCGTTGACGCTCTTCGCCGCCTCGAGCAGGTAGGCCAGTTCCTCGCCGTGCTCGCGCATGTTGCGCCGGTGCCAGAGGCGGACCAGCAGCATCGTCAGGCTGACGAAGGCGCCGAAGAGGAGGATCACGGCGTTGACCGACAGGTCGAGGTGGATCAGCAGCGCGTAGACGCCGAGCATGACGAGGATGCTGGCGTTCTCGTTGAAGTTCTGCACGGCGATGGAATGGCCGGCGCCCATCAGGATGTGGCCGCGGTGCTGCAGCAGGGCGTTCATCGGCACGACGAAATAGCCGGCGAGGGCGCCGACGATCAGCATCATCAGCAGCGCCAGCGGCAGGCGGGTGACGAGGACCATGCCCATGACGACGAGGCCCATGGCGATGCCCACCGGCAGGACCTTGACCGACTTGTCGAGCGCGACCGCCCTGGCGGCGGCGACGGCGCCGGCGGCGATGCCGATGGCGACGACGCCCTGCAGCACCGTGGCCTTGTCGAGCGACAGGCCCAGCGCGCTGTCCGCCCATTTCAGGACGATGAACTGCAGGGTGGCGCCGGCGCCCCAGAACAGGGTGGTGACGGCGAGCGAGATCTGGCCGAGCTTGTCGCGCCAGAGCAGCCTGACGCAGTGGCCGAACTCGCGCAGCAGATACAGCGGGTGCTTGTGCAGCGGCCGGTGGTCGACGCCCGTGTCCGGGATGTAGAGGTTGAAGATCGCGGCGATGACATAGAGGAAGGAGATCACCAGCATCGCCATTTCGGCCGGCGTGTCGATCGAGGTCTCGATGCCCGGCAGGTCGATCCTCAGCAGGTGCCCGCTCACCACCGGGTTGATCAGCACGCCGCCGAGCACCGTGCCGAGGATGATGGCGGTCACCGTCAGGCCTTCGATCCAGCCATTGGCGAGCACCAGCTTGTCGTGCGGCAGGTATTCGGTGAGGATGCCGTACTTGGCCGGCGAATAGGCGGCGGCGCCGAGGCCGACGACGGCATAGGCGAGGAGGACGGCGGCGTGGCCGTCGATGCCGAGGTGGCCGACCTCCGGCACCGTCGCGAACAGCAGCAGCAGGCAGCCGGCGATCTTGATGGCGTTGCTGATGAACATCACCCGTCCCTTGGCCATCGAGTCGGCGAATGCGCCGACGAAGGCGGCGAGGACGACGTAGGAGAGCGTGAAAAACAGCTTCAGCATGGGTTCGTACATCGCCGGCGAATGAATGTCACGCAGCATGGCGATGGCGGCGATGAGCAGCGCGTTGTCGGCCAGCGCAGAAAAGAACTGCGCCGCCATGATGATGTAGAAGCCGAGATTCATGCGCCGCGTCGCGGCAGGGCGCTGGCGGACGCGGTCATCTATCCGGCTGCCGCCCGTGAAGGACCGGCCAGCCCAGATCCATGGCAAGGTGCGGCGGCGATGGCAACCGCGGCGCCAGGGCGGGTCTTCTTCTTGCCGATCATGTCCGTTTCGAAAGCCGCCGGGCCAGGCCGGCACCCCGTTGTGCAATGTGGCAGGCGGCTTTATACCATGAAGCGGAAAGGGCCTGTCACCGCTTTCCCTGCCGCGGCAAGGCGCCACCCGGATGACGAAATCGCCATTCGTCCTCGCAGATTGTTTGATAAAGCATGGGCCAGCGGACTTCGCCGCGGCCGGCATGACCATCGACACGGGATGGCGAGCAGAGCGAGCGAATCAGGCTATCTTATGCGATCAATTTATGCTTGAATAGGCGTCCATAAGGAACGCAGCAGGGGCCTGATTATGGCTGATCGAAGGCTTCAGGTATTCCATGCCGTCGCCAAGCAGCTGTCTTTCACCAAGGCGGCCGAGGTGCTGTTCATGACTCAGCCTGCCGTGACCTTCCAGATCAAGCAGCTGGAGGAGCATTTCAACACCCGCCTGTTCGACCGCGGCCACGGCCGCATTTCCCTGACCCCGGCCGGGGAGACGGTGCTGGAATACGCCGAGCGCATCCTCGGTCTGTCGTCCGAGCTGGACGTCCGCCTGGCCGAGATGACCGGCCAGATCGGCGGGCCGCTGCTGGTCGGCGCCAGCACCACCATCGCCGAATTCATGCTGCCGCGCATCCTCGG
Organism: Pseudomonadota bacterium; assembly: GCA_963205435.1. Taxonomy (GTDB): domain Bacteria; phylum Pseudomonadota; class Gammaproteobacteria; order Burkholderiales; family Rhodocyclaceae; genus Desulfobacillus. The sequence goes on along the minus strand of CAUJIV010000022.1, from coordinate 57,094 downwards.
CGAGTTCAAGTCGCAGTACTCCAAGGTTCGTCCGCGCCTGATCGTCGCCAACTCCGAATCGATCGAGATGCGCGTGGCCGAGCACACGCTGGACATCGGCCTGATCGAGGCGCCCTCGCACCAGAACAACCTGCAGTGCGAGGTCTGCTGCGAGGACGAGCTGCTGGTGATCTGCGCCAGCGGCTCGCCCCTGGCTCGGCACAAGGAGCTGACGCCGCAGCTGCTGGCCGGCCAGCCCTTCGTCAGCCGCGAGCCCGGCTCGGGCACGCGCGAAGTGACCGACGGCTATTTTCGCGACGCCGGCGTGGCGCCGGAGAGCCTCAACGTGGTCATCGAGCTGGGCAGCCCCGAGGCGATCAAGGGCGTGGTCGAGACCGGCATCGGCTTCGCCATCGTCTCGCGCGCTTCCGTCGCCAAGGAAAAGCGCCTCGGCGACCTGCTGGCGATCCCCCTGCAGCCTCCCCTCAAGCGGACGCTGTCGATGGTCTATCCGAAGGAGAAGTTCCGCTCGCGCCTGGTCAACACCTTCATCGAGTTCGCCACGCTGAAGCTCAGGCAGTTCGCCGCAAGCCAGGGATAGCGCTGCCAAGTTGACCCGCCCGATCCGCGCCATCATCGACCTGGCCGCCCTGCGCGGCAATTTCGCCGTCGCCCGCGCGAACGCCGGGGGCGCCCGCCTGTGGGCCGTGGCCAAGGCCGACGCCTACGGCCACGGCCTGCCGCGCGTCGTCGCCGCCCTCGACGGCCTCGCCGACGGCTTCGCCTTGCTCGATCTCGAGGATGCCGTCTGCCTGCGCGAGGCCGGCCTGCGCCAGCCGATCCTCATGCTCGAGGGCTTCTTCGGCGCCGCCGAGCTGCCGCTGTTCCTCGAGCACCGCCTGACGCCGGTGGTGCACACGCTGGAGCAGGTGTCCCTGCTGGCCGCCGCCGCCCTGCCAGCCCGCCTGCCGGTCTATCTGAAGGTCAACAGCGGCATGAACCGCCTCGGCCTCGCGCCGCAGGACCTGCCGCCGGCGCTGGCGGCGCTGGAGGGGGCCGCCGCCATTGCCGGCATCACCCTGATGACCCACTTCGCCGATGCCGACCTGCCGCGCGGCATCGCCTGGCAGATGGCGCGCTTCGAGGCGGCGACGCGCGGCTGCCCGCATCCGGTCAGCCTCGCCAACTCCGCCGCGCTGTTGCGCCACGGCGAGACCCGCCGCGGCTGGGCGCGACCGGGCCTGATGCTCTACGGCTCCTCGCCGTTTCCGCAGGAAGCGAGCGCCGCCGCGCTCGGCCTGCGCCCGGTGATGACGCTGGCCAGCGAGCTGATCGCGGTGCACGATCTGGCCGCCGGCGAGCGCATCGGCTACGGCGGCGCCTTCGTCGCCGAGCGACCGATGCGCGTCGGCACCGTCGCCTGCGGCTATGCCGACGGCTACCCGCGCCACGCGCCGAACGGCACGCCGGTCCTCGTTTGCGGCCGCCGCGCGCGGCTGGTCGGCCGCGTCTCGATGGACATGATCACGGTCGACCTCGAGGGCATTGGCGAGGCGGCCATCGGCTCGCCCGTGGTGCTGTGGGGCGAGGGCCTGCCGGTCGAGGAGGTTGCCACCGCCGCCGGCACGGTCAGCTACGAGCTGCTCTGCGCGCTGGCGCCGCGGGTGCCGGTGGTCGAGAGGGAGTAGACCGGCTCGCCTCGTGAGCCCGACTGCAGCTATTCTTGCCGCATGGCCAAGCAAAAAACCGTCTACAGCTGCAGCGAGTGCGGCGGCAGCTCGCCGAAGTGGCAAGGGCAGTGCCCGCACTGCGCCGCCTGGAACACCTTGGTCGAAACGCTGGCGGACAGCGCGGCCGGCAACCGCTTCTCGGCGCTGGCCGGCAGCGGGCAAATGCAGCGCCTGGCCGAGATCCGCCCGCGCCAGGAGGCGCGCATCGCCAGCGGCATCGAGGAATTCGACCGCGTGCTCGGCGGCGGCCTGGTGGCCGGCGGCGTCGTGCTGATCGGCGGCGATCCGGGCATCGGCAAGTCGACCCTGCTGCTGCAGGCGCTGGCCAGCCTGTCGGCGCGCCTGCCGGTCCTGTATGTCTCGGGCGAGGAGTCCGGCGAGCAGGTGGCGCTGCGCGCGCAGCGCCTGCAGCTCGAGGCCGGCGGCCTGCAGCTGCTGGCGGAGATCCACCTCGAGAAGATCCTCGCCGCGCTGGCGCGCCACGCGCCGGGCGTCGCCGTCATCGACTCGATCCAGACCCTGTATTCCGATGCCCTGCAGTCGGCGCCCGGCTCGGTGGCGCAGGTGCGCGAGTGCGCGGCGCAGCTCACGCGCCATGCCAAGCAGGCCGGCCTGTCCCTGGTCTTCGTCGGCCACGTCACCAAGGAAGGGGCGCTGGCCGGGCCGCGCGTGCTCGAGCACATGGTGGACACCGTGCTCTACTTCGAGGGCGACCCGAATTCCAGCTTCCGCCTGGTGCGCGCCGTCAAGAACCGTTTCGGCGCGGTGAACGAGCTGGGCGTCTTCGCCATGACCGACCGCGGCCTGCGCGGCGTCGCCAACCCCTCGGCGCTGTTCCTCTCGCAGCACGGCCAGCAGGTGGCCGGCTCCTGCGTGCTGGTGACGCAGGAAGGCACGCGCCCGCTGCTGGTCGAGGTCCAGGCGCTGGTGGACGAGGCGCATGCGCCCAGCCCGCGCCGCCTCTGCGTCGGCCTCGAGCAGAACCGCCTGGCGATGCTGCTGGCGGTGCTGCACCGCCACGTCGGCATCGCCTGCTTCGACCAGGACGTCTTCGTCAACGCCGTCGGCGGCGTCAGGATCAGCGAGCCGGCGGCGGACCTCGCCGTGCTGCTGGCCGTCGTCTCCAGCCTGCGCAACCGGCCGCTGCCGCAGAAGCTGGTGGCCTTTGGCGAGGTTGGCCTGGCCGGCGAGATCCGGCCGGCTCCGCGCGGCCAGGAGCGGCTGCGCGAGGCGGCCAAGCTCGGCTTCACCCACGCCCTGATCCCGCGCGCCAATGCGCCGAAGCAGCCGATTCGCGGCATCGAGGCGGTCCCGCTGGAGCGGGTCGAGCAGGCGGTGGACAAGCTGCGGGAGCTGGCGTGAGCGCCTGGCGCCTGTCGTGGCGCATGCTGCTGCGCGATTTCCGCGCCGGCGAGCTGCGCCTGCTCGGCGTGGCGCTGCTGATTGCAGTGGCCAGCCTGTCCTGCGTGAATTTCTTCTCCGACCGCCTGTCGCGGGCGCTGGCGCGCGAGGCGCATCAGCTGCTTGGCGGCGACCTGCTGCTGATCTCCGACCACCCGTGGGAGCCGGCCTGGCGCGCCGAGGCCGAAAGGCTGGGCTTGCGCGTGGTCGGCAGCATCGGCTTTCCCAGCATGGCTTCGGCGCGGGGCGAGAGCCAGCTGGCCGAGTTGAAGGCGGTCACGCCGGGCTATCCGCTGCGCGGCGCGCTGCGCTTCGCGCCGGGCTTGAACCAGCCGGATGCCGAAACCGACGACATCCCGGCGCGCGGCACGGCGTGGCTGGACGAGCGGCTGGCGGCCGCGCTGGGCGTCGCGCCGGGCGACACGGTCGACCTCGGCGCGGCGCAGCTCGCCGTGGCGGCGATCCTCACGGTGGAGCCGGACCGCGGCGTGAATTTCTTCAACCTGGCGCCGCGCCTGATGCTGAACGCCGCTGACCTGCCGGCCACCGGGCTGATCCAGCCCGGCAGCCGGGTGAGCTGGCGCCTGCACCTGGCCGGCGAGGCGCGCGCGGTGGCGGCCTACCGCAAGTGGGCGGAGGCGCGGCTGGGGCGCGGCCAGCGCATCGAGACCCTCGACAACGCGCGGCCCGAGGTGCGCAACGCCCTCGATCGCGCCGAGAAATACCTGCGCCTCGCCGCCTTGCTGGCGACGGTGCTGGCCGCCGTCGCCGTCGGCCTGGCGGCGCGCCGCTTCATGCAGCGCCATCTCGACGGCTGCGCCGTGATGCGCTGCCTCGGCGCGCGCGAGGGCCAGCTCCTGCGCATCCATCTCGGCGAGTTCCTGCTCTTCGGCGCGCTGGCCTCGGCGCTGGGCTGCGCCGTCGGCTTCGGCGCCCAGTACGCGCTCGAGCGCCTGTTGGCCGGCCTGGTGACGACGACGCTGCCGGCGCCGTCCCTGCTACCCCTTGTTCATGGCTTCGCCGTTGGCCTGGCGCTGCTGGCCGGCTTCGCCCTGCCGCAACTGGCCCGCCTGCGCAACGTGCCGACGGTGCGCGTGCTGCGGCGCGAATGGGCCGAGGTCGAGCCGCTGGCCTGGTCGGGCCATGCGCTCGGCGCCTTGGCGCTGGCGGGCCTGATGCTGTGGATGGCGGCGGACCTCAAGCTCGGCCTGTGGGTGCTCGGCCTGTTTTCGCTGGCGGTCGCCCTCTACGCCGGGCTGGTGCGGCTGGCGCTTTCCATTGCCGGGCGCTTGCGCGGCGCGGCCGGCGCCGGCTGGCGCCATGGCGTTGCCGCGCTGCACCGGCGCCTCGGCGCCAGCGTGGTGCAGTCGGTGGCGCTGGCCCTCGGCATGACGGCGCTGCTGCTGCTCACTCTGGCGCGCGACGATCTGCTCGCTTCCTGGCAGCGCAGCGTGCCGCCCGACGCGCCCAATCGTTTCGTCATCAACATCCAGCCCGAGCAGCGCGCGCCGGTCGAGGAGCTGTTCGCCGCGCAGGGCCTGGCGCGGCCGCAACTGCTGCCGATGGTGCGCGGCCGTCTGGTCGCCATCAACGGCCGTCCGGTGTTCCCCGCCGATTACGCCGAGGAGCGCGCCCAACGCCTGGTCGAGCGGGAATTCAACCTGTCCTGGACGGACAGCCTGCCCGAGGGCAACTCGCTGACGGCCGGACGCTGGTTCGCCGCGGCAGACGCCGGCCAGCCGCAATTCTCTCTCGAGCAGGGGTTGGCCGACACGCTCGGGCTGAAACTCGACGATGCGCTGACCTACGAAATCGCCGGTCAGCGCATCGAGGCCAGGATCACCTCGCTGCGCAAGCTCGACTGGGATTCGATGCGCGTCAACTTCTTCGTCCTGACCCCGCCGGGCGTGCTGGAAACGCATCCGATCAGCTACATCACCAGCTTCCACCTGGCCTCACAGCAAGCCGGCTTCGTCGGCCGGCTGGTCGGCGCCTACCCGAACCTGACCGTGATCGACGTCGCCGCCATCCTGCGCCAGTTCCAGGCGATGATGGCGCAGCTGGCGCGCGCGGTGCAGTTCGTCTTCGCCTTCTCGCTGGCGGCCGGGCTGGCGGTGCTCTACGCCGCCCTCGAATCCACCCACGACGAGCGCCAGTACGAATTGGCGGTGCTGCGCACGCTCGGCGCGCGCAACCGCCAGCTGCGCGCCGCGCTGGCGGCGGAATTCGCCCTGCTGGGCGCTGTCTCCGGCGTGGTGGCCGGCATCGGCTCGGCGCTGATCAGCTGGCTGCTCGGCCGCTTCGTCTTCCAGATCCCCTACGAGCCAGACTGGCTGGTCCTGCCCGTTGGCGTTGCCTGCGGCGTGCTCGGCATCACGCTGGCGGGACTCGCCGGCACCGCCCGCATCCTGCGCCAGCCGGCCCTGCAGAGCCTGCGGGCCCTCACGTGAGCGCCATTCGGACGAGTTTCGAAAATCATCGCCCGCGGCAGCGCCGAATGCTATACTTGCGCTAAAGAATACAGTGCAACCCACTGTGATGGCATGTGTTTCGCGCCGGAGCGCGCAGCCAGGCCATGGCTCCACAGTGGATTGAGGGGGTTATGCCCGATCTTTCGATGGCGATCGCGGTGCTTGCCGCGGTCGCGGTGGTGGTCATCGTCCTTTGGCGAATCGCCGTCTTGCAGGCGGCGACGAAAGCACTTTCTTCAGAGCTCGAATCCGCGCTGGCCGAAAGGCATCGCGCGATGTTGTCAGACCTGCAAGACGGCCTCAATCGCCTCGGTGACCGCCTGCTCGGCCAGAGCGCCGAATCCGCCGAGCGCCTGCACAAATCCCTCGCCGAGCTGAACGCCTCCTTCCAGGCCAAGCAGGACCAGCTGCGCGGCGAGGCCATCGAGCAGATCCTGCTCAAACTGGCGAGCCAGTCGCGCGCCGACCGCGAGCTGCTGCAAAGCGGGCTGGCGCAGGCGTCCGCCCAGCTGGGCGGCAGCATGGAGAGCCTGACGCGGGTCGTCGGCGAGCGGCTCGAACAGATCAGCGGCCGCGTCAACGAGCGTCTCGACGAAGGCTTCAGGAAGACCAACGAGACCTTCGCCAGCGTCATGGCGCGCCTGGCCACCATCGACGAGGCGCAGAAGAAGATCGACGGCCTCACCACCAACGTCGTCAGCCTGCAGGAGCTGCTCGGCGACAAGAAGGCGCGCGGTGCCTTCGGCGAGGTGCAACTGGAAGCCCTCGTGCGCAACGCGCTGCCGCCCGGCAGCTTCGAGTTCCAATACACCCTGTCCAACGGCAGCCGCGCCGACTGCGTGCTGAAGCTGCCGGAGCCGACCGGCATGGTGGCGGTGGACTCGAAGTTCCCGCTGGAGAACTACCATCGCATGTTCGCGCCCGGCGCCTCGGAGTTCGAGCGCCGCGCCGCGCAGACCGAGTTTCGCGCCGACCTGAAGCGGCACATCGATGCCATCGCCGCCAAGTACATCCTGCCCGACGAGACCTCCGACGGCGCCGTGATGTTCGTGCCGGCCGAGGCCGTCTTCGCCGAAATCCACGCCTACCATCCGGAGACGGTCGGCCACGCCCTGCAGCGGCGCGTCTGGATCGTCTCGCCGACGACGCTGATGGCGGTGCTCAACACCGCCCGCGCCGTGCTGAAGGACGTCGAGACGCGCCAGCAGATCCATATCATCAAGGACGCGCTGGGCAAGCTGTCGAAGGATTTCGCCCGCTTCGACGAGCGCATGCAGCGGCTGGCCACCCACATCGACCAGGCGCAGAAGGACGTGCAGGACGTGCAGATCAGCAGCCGCAAGATCAGCGGCCAGTTCGCCCGCATCGAGGGCGTCGAGCTCGACGGCCTCGACGCGCCGCCGCCGGCGATACCCCTGCGCAAGGCGGGCGAGCAATGAGGCGCGACGCCTGGCGGCGGAGGGGCTGGCGAGCGCTCGCCGCCCTGGCGGCCCTGGGCGCCGGCGGCGCGGCGCTGGCTCTCGGCCCTGCCGAGCAGGTCCATCCGCTCGCCTTCGCCTGGCTCGCCGGGCTGGGCGGCGCCGGCACCCTCGGCGGCTGGCTGGCGTGGAACTCGATCGCCTCGAGCCGCCTGCGCCAGCAGCTGAATCTCGTCGATGCCGCCTTCCGCTGCGTCGACGTCGCCGTCGTCGGCCTCGACGAGCGCGGCCGGGTCGTCTTCGCCAACGCCGCCGCGGCGCGGCTGACCGGCCGCGAGCAGACGGAACTGCTGGGCCAGGGATTTGGCGAAGCCTTCCCGCTGCACAACGCGGCCGAAGGCTCCGCGGTCGGCTTCGAGCAGTTGGAGCAAGCCTGCGGCGGCGCTTCCGCCCTGCGCGTGGTGCTGCGCGATGCCACCGACAACGAGCATGTGCTCGACCTCAGCTGTTCGCGCGAGGGCGAGGGCCGGCGCCAGCTGATCTTCCTCGCCATGGAAGACGTGACCGTCCCACAGGGCATCTCGCTCGAGCTGTTCTGGCAGGCCAACCATGACGCCTTGACCGGCCTGGTCAACCGGCGCGGCTTCGAGGATCGGCTCGGCAAGGCGCTCGAGGCCGGCGGCGGCGCCGAGCGCCAGCACACGCTGCTCTTCATCGACCTCGACCGCTTCAAGCTGATCAACGACAGCGGCGGCCATGCCGCCGGCGACGAGTTCCTGCGGCAGATCGCCGCCGTGCTGCGCGCCCGCGTGCGCGCCAGCGACGTGCTGGCGCGCATGGGCGGCGACGAGTTCGCCGTGCTGCTGCATGCCTGCCCGGTCGAGCAGGCGCTGCGCATCGCCAACGCCATCCGCCAGGACGTCTCGAATTTCCGCTTCGTCTGGCGCGAGAAGGTCTTCCACGTCGGCGCCAGCATCGGCCTGGTGGTGCTGTCCGATCCCGAGGCCGGCGCCGCCGAGGTGATGGCCCAGGCGGACGCCGCCTGCTACGCGGCGAAGGAGGCCGGCCGCGACCAGATCCGCGTCTACCACGCCAGGGCCGCCGCGCCTCAGCCGCGCGCCGACATGAATATCGTCGAAACCATCCACGACGCCATCGAGCGCGACGGCTTCCGCCTGTTCCGCCAGCGCATCGCCGGCATCGGCGCGGCCAACGCCCGGCGGCGCCATTTCGAGCTGCTGCTGCGCCTGGTCGACCGCGACGGCCGCATCGTGCCGCCGATGGTGTTCATTCCCTCGGCCGAGCGGCACAACATGATGCAGGCCATCGACCGCTGGGTGCTGGCCAACGCCCTGCCGGCGATCCGCCGCGAGTGCGAGGCGGCGCCGGACGACCGGCCGGTCTTCGACATCAACCTGTCAGCCGAGAGCATCAACGACAGCCGCTTCCCGGCCTTCGTCCGCGAGCAGATCGCGCTGAACGAGGTGCCGCCCGATGCCCTCTGCTTCGAGATCACCGAGACCCTGGCCGTCTCCAACCTGGCCAAGGCCTCCGAACTGATCCGCGAGCTGAAGTCGCTCGGCCTGCGCTTCGCCCTCGACGACTTCGGCGCCGGCATGTGCTCCTTCGCCTACCTCAAGCACCTGCCGGTCGACTACATCAAGATCGACGGCAGCTTCGTGCGCGACATGTCGTCCGAGCCGATGAACCGAGAGGTGGTCTCGGCCATCAACAACATCGCACATTCGCTCGGCATGCAAACCATCGCCGAGTACGTCGAGTCCGAGGGCACCCTGGCCAGCCTGCGCGAGATGGACGTGGACTACGCCCAGGGCCACGCCGTCGGCCGGCCCTTCTACTTCTCCTAGGGCTCCCTTCCGCTCCTCGCTCAGCCTTCGCGAGCGCCGAAATCCTCGGGCGTGTTGAGGTTGGCGAAGGCCGCCTCGTCTTCGAAATCCGCCGCCGCGCGCTTCAGGCCGGCCTGCCAGCCGGCCACCTTGCGTCCGCCCGCGGCGAGAAAGGCCGACAGGCCGGCGAGCGCCTCGCGCCGCACCAGGCAGACGGCCGGATGCTCCCGCGCCGGCGTGCGCGCCACGGCGATCTCGGCGGTGGACGCTTCCAGCGCGGCGCGCAGGCGCGATGCCAGGTCTTCGGGCAGGAACGGCGTGTCGCAGGGCGCGGCGAGCAGCAGCGGCGTGCCGCAGGCGGCGAGGCCGGCCTCGAGCCCCGCCAGCGGGCCGGCGAAGCCGCCGAAGCGATCCGGGACGACGGCATGGCCGAGGGCGGCATAATCGTCGAGGTTGCGGTTGGCGCTGATGAGCAGGCGGTCGACCTGCGGCGCCAGGCGCGCGGCGACCTGGGCGGCGAGCGGCCGGCCGCGGAAGATCAGCAGTCCCTTGTCGCACCCGCCCATGCGCCGGCCGCGGCCGCCGGCGAGGATCAGGCCGGTGATGCCGCCGGTGCCCGCCATCGATGCCGCCGCACGCGATCCTGGCGGCTCAGCCGCCGGTCATCGACATGAAGCGGACGACCTTGGGCCGCTCCATCTGCTCGTTGAAGTCGTGCCCCTTCGGCTTGATGCCCATCGAGGCGACGATCGCCTGGCGCAGCGGCGCATCGTCGTCCGGGTGCTGGCGCAGCACCGGCATCAGCGGCAGGACGTCGTTCTGCCCGAGGCAGGGGAACAGCTCGCCCTTGCAGGTGACGCGCACGCGGTTGCAGCTGTCGCAGAAATTGTGCGTGTAGGGGGAGATGAAGCCGACCTTGCTGCGCGTGTTGCCCGGCACGCGCCAGTAGCGCGCCGGGCCGCCGGTGGTCTCGCCGCTGGCGACCAGGTCGTAGCGCCGGCGCAGCAGGGTGAGCGCCTCGTCGCTGCCGAAGAAGGTCGTGGCGCGCGAGTGGTCGACGGCGCCGAGCGGCATCTCCTCAATGAAGGAGATGTCGATGCCCTTGTCGAAGGCGTACTGCACCAGGTCGGCGAACTCGTCGTCGTTCACGCCGCGCATCATCACCGTGTTGAGCTTGAGGCCGGCGAGGCCGGCGGCGAGCGCCCGGTCGATGCCGCGCAGCACCTTGTCCAGCTCGCCGACGCGGGTGATTTCGCGGAAGCGTTCCGGCCGCAGCGTGTCGAGGCTGATGTTGATGCGCTTGACGCCGGCTTCCTGCAGCGCCTCGGCGAAGTGCTCGAGCTGCGAGCCGTTGGTGGTCAGCACCAGCTCGCGCACGCCGGACAGGCGGCCGATCTCGCGCAGCAGCCACAGGGCGTCGCGCCGCACCAGCGGCTCGCCGCCGGTGATGCGCACCTTGTAGACGCCGAGCTCGACGAAGGCGCGCACGATGCGCAGGCACTCCTCGAGGCTGAGCACCTGGTCGCGCGGCAGGAAGGTCATGTCCTCCGCCATGCAGTAGAAGCAGCGGAAGTCGCAGCGGTCGGTGATCGACAGGCGCAGGTAGGTGATGTGGCGGCCGTACTTGTCCACCAGCGTGCCGTCGGCGTGAGGCGAGGTCTCGGGAGTTGTCGTCGGCCTGAAGCCTTCCAGCGCGGCCGGAACTGATTCTTGATGAAGGGATTCGTTGCGCATGTCTGTATCGCTTTCGCGGAACCTCCACTTTCCGACAAATGGCGAAAAGATGCAAGCGCCATCTGTGTTTCGACCCTGCCCGGACCAAGGTTTAAGCGGACGCATGCGGCTGCCGCCGGCGCCGGCAGGGGGCCGGGATCGCCGGCAGCCGGCCTTCGTGAATTCGGCGGATCCGCCAGTCGCGCGAAACGTTCCTGCCGTGTCGAGGCGCCGGCCCGCTGCTTTTGCCGCCATTGAGCGGGGCAGGAGACTCGGCTATAGTGCTGCCAGCCCACCCACGACGGCTGTCATGAACAAACCCAGAGAGGAAGCGCCGGTCCGCGAGCATCGCCTGACCCTGGCAGAAGTGGTCGACTGGCTGGTCGCCGACGGCCTCATTCCGAAGGGCGTCGGCGAGGACTTCAAGAAGGAGCGCCGCTACTTCAGGGGAGACACGCATCCGCTGATCGCCGTCGCCGACCAGAAGTGGAAGAGCCTGTCGGCGCCGCACCAGGCCCTGACCCTGGAGGGCCTCACCGAATGGCTGGCCCGGCGCAGCGGCCTCGACTACCTGCACATCGATCCGCTGAAGATCAACTTCAGCATCGTCACCGACGTCATGTCGAACGCCTACGCCGCGCGCTTCAAGATCCTGCCGGTGGAGGTGACCACACGCGAGGTGACGATCGCCACCGCCGAGCCGTTCCTGCGCGAATGGGAGGCGGAGTTGCGGCCGATCCTGCGCAAGGACATCCGCCGCGTCATCGCCAACCCGCAGGACATCGAGCGCTACCTGGTCGAGTTCTACAAGCTGGCGCGCTCGGTGAAGAAGGCCGAGCAGCAGGGCGAGGCCGGCAGCGGCGTGACGAATTTCGAGCAGCTGGTCGAGCTCGGCCGCAGCAACCGCCAGTTCGACGCCAACGACCAGCACATCGTCAGCATCGTCGACTGGCTGTGGCAGTACGCCTTCGAGCAGCGCGCCAGCGACATCCACATCGAGCCGCGGCGCGAGCTGGGCCTGGTGCGCTTCCGCATCGACGGCGTGCTGCACCAGGTCTACCAGATCCCGATGTCGGTGCTCAACGCCATGACCAGCCGCATCAAGATCCTCGGCCGCATGGACGTCGTCGAGAAGCGCCGCCCGCAGGACGGCCGCATCAAGACGCGCACCGCCGACGGCGGCGAGATCGAGCTGCGCCTGTCCACCCTGCCGACGGCCTTCGGCGAGAAGCTGGTGATGCGCATCTTCGATCCCGAGGTGCTGGTGCGCGATTTCGCCGAGCTGGGCTTCGGCGAGGAGGACCGCGCGCGCTGGTCGCAGATGACCGCCAAGCCGAACGGCATCATCCTCGTCACCGGGCCGACCGGCTCGGGCAAGACCACCACCCTCTACTCGACGCTGAAGCAACTGGCGCGGCCGGAGGTGAACGTGTGCACCATCGAGGACCCGATCGAGATGATCGAAGCCTCCTTCAACCAGGTGCAGGTGCAGGCCAACATCGACATGACCTTTGCCGCCGGCGTGCGCGCCCTGATGCGGCAGGACCCGGACATCATCATGGTCGGCGAGATCCGCGACGGCGAGACGGCCGACATGGCGGTGCAGGCGGCGCTGACCGGCCACCTGGTGCTGTCGACCCTGCACACCAACGATGCGCCGACGGCGGTGACGCGCCTGCTCGACCTCGGCATGCCGGCCTACCTGCTCAACGCCACGCTGCTCGGCGTCATGGCGCAGCGTCTGGTGCGCACGCTCTGCCCGCACTGCAAGCAGGCCGCGCCGATGACGCGCAAGGAGGACGCCGATCTGTGGGAAGCGCTGGTGGCGCCGTGGAAGTCGAGCCGGCCGAAGCAGCTCTACCACCCGGTCGGCTGCCTCGACTGCCGCATGACCGGCTTCATGGGCCGCGTCGGTCTCTACGAGATCATGCTGATGTCGCCCGAGTTGCGCAAGCTGGTGACGCCGCAGACCGACATCGCCCGGCTGCGCGAGCTGGCCTACCGCGAGGGCATGAAGCCGCTGCGCATCTCCGGCGCCATGAAGGTGGCGGCCGGCCTCACCACCCTGGAGGAGGTGCTGCAGGCGGCGCCGCCGGCGCAAAGCGAGTAGGGCCGGCGCCGGCGGCGGCCGGCCCGCTCAGTAGCGCGAGCCGCCCTCGAACGGCGGCCAGCGGCCGAGCGCGTTTTCCAGCATGGTCAGCTCGGCGTCGGTGTGGTTGATCACCTTCGCCGGCACGATGCGCTTCTCCCCGGCGGCGAGGATGTAGACGGGGCGTTCGTGGTGGCGGGTGCTGTAGCTTTCGCTCTGCTTCGGCTCGCCCAGCGGCGCCACCGTCGCCTCGCCGTAGCACAGGCAGAAATAGGTGCGCGCCGCCTCCGCCTCGATGTAGCAGCCGGTGCCGCGGATGCCGATGGTGGCGGTGGCGGTGGCGATCGACAGGCTGCGCGGCTTCTCGCGACCCTTGCCGAAGACGCTGAGGACGCTGCCGCTGAGGATGCGCATCACCTGGACGCCGGCGTTTTCCTCGAAAGTGATCTTGGTCTTCTCGCGCTGCAGGAAGCCGTCCGCGCCGATGAGATAGATGGCCTCGCCGCCCTCGCCGGTCATCACGGTCTGGCCGGGCTTGATGTTCATGCCGATGCCGGCGCGCATGTCGTCGACGCCGACCGGGCCCTTGATGTAGCGAAAGCCCGGCGTTGCCGGCAGCGAGCCGGCGGCCAGCGCGTCGCGCGCCAGGCCGAGGAGGCCGCCCGGGCCGAGCGCGCCGGCGGCGGCCAGCCCGAGCAGCAGTTTGCGGCGGGTGAGGCGGTCGATTCCCTGTTCATTCATTTTTCGGTTCTCCGGCGAAGACCGCTATTGTCCGCTATTTGCTGAGCAGGCGCATGGCCCGCTCGAGGCCGTCCAGCGTCAGCGGAAACATGCGCCCGGCCATCAGGCTGTGCAGGATGCCGATCGACTGGCGGTAGGGCCAGAGGCGTTCCGGCTCCGGATTGAGCCAGGCGGCGTGCGGATAGGCGTCGAGCAGGCGCCGCATCCAGGTGGCGCCCGGCTCCTCGTTCATGTACTCGACCGAGCCGCCCGGCTGCAGGATCTCGTAGGGGCTCATGGTGGCGTCGCCGACCAGGATCAGCTTGTAGTCGGGGCCGTACTTGTGCAGCACGTCCCACAGCGGGAGGCGCTCGGAATGGCGGCGCCGGTTGTCGCGCCAGACATGGTCGTAGACGCAGTTGTGGAAGTAGAAGTACTCGAGGTGCTTGAATTCGCTGCGCGCCGCCGAGAACAGCTCCTCGCAGACGCGGATGTGGTCGTCCATCGAGCCGCCGATGTCGAGGAACAGCAGCACTTTCACCCTGTTGTGACGCTCCGGCCGCATCATCAGGTCGAGCCAGCCGGCGTTCTTCGCCGTCGCCGAGATGGTGCCGTCGAGATCGAGCTCCTCGCTGGCTCCCTCGCGGGCGAAACGGCGCAGGCGGCGCAGCGCCACCTTGATGTTGCGCGTGCCCAGTTCGATCTTGTCGTCGAGGTTGCGGAACTCGCGGTTCTCCCACACCTTGACTGCCGTGCGGTTGCCGGCCGACTCCGGCCCGATGCGGATGCCCTCGGGGTGGTAGCCGTGAGCGCCGAAGGGGCTGGAGCCGCCGGTGCCGATCCACTTGCTGCCGCCGGCATGGCGCTTCTTCTGCTCCTGCAGGCGCTTCCTGAATTCCTCCATCAGCTTGTCCCAGCCGAGAGACTGCAGCTTCGCCTTCTCCTCCGGCGTCAGGTGCTTCTTCGCCAGCAGGCGCAGCCAGTCTTCGGGAATCTCGGCCGCCAGGCCGGGGAGCTTCTCGACGCCCCGAAAGTATTCGCCGAAGGCGCGGTCGAACTTGTCGTAGTTTGATTCGTCCTTGACCAGGCAGGCGCGCGACAGATAGTAGAACTCGTCGATGCTGTGGCCGGCGACGTGCTTCTGCAGCGCCTCGAGCAGGGTGAGGAACTCCTTGGTCGAGACCGGCAGCCTGCTCGCCTTCAGATGATGGAAGAAGTCGATCAGCATCGGCCCTCAGCGGTTGTGTCGCGCCATGAAGACGAGACGCTCGAAGAGATGGACGTCCTGCTCGTTCTTCAGCAGCGCGCCGTGCAGCGGCGGGATGGCGACCTTGTTGTCCTTGGCCTGCAGGGCCTCGGGCGGGATGTCCTCGGCGACCAGCAGCTTGAGCCAGTCGAGCAGCTCCGAGGTGGACGGCTTCTTCTTCAGGCCGGGGATGTCGCGCAGCTGGAAGAAGACCTCGAGGGCTTCGCGGATCAGCGCCTTCTTCAGGCCTGGGAAGTGCACGTCGATGATGCTCTGCATCGTTTCCTTGTCGGGGAACTTGATGTAGTGGAAGAAGCAGCGGCGCAGGAAGGCGTCGGGCAGCTCCTTCTCGTTGTTGCTGGTGATGAAGACGATCGGGCGATGCCTGGCCTTGACCAGCTCGCGCGTCTCGTAGACGTAGAACTCCATGCGGTCGAGCTCGCGCAGCAGGTCGTTGGGGAATTCGATGTCGGCCTTGTCGATCTCGTCGATGAGGATCACCGTCGGCGACTCGGCGGCGAAGGCCTGCCAGAGCACGCCGCGGACGATGTAGTTGCCGATGTCCTGGACGCGGTCGTCGCCGAGCTGCGAATCGCGCAGGCGCGAGACGGCGTCGTATTCGTAGAGGCCCTGCTGCGCCTTGGTGGTGGACTTGATGTGCCATTGCAGCAGCGGCAGCCCGAGCGCGGCGGCGACGGTTTCCGCCAGCATGGTCTTGCCGGTGCCCGGCTCGCCCTTGACGAGGAGCGGCCGCTGCAGGGTGATCGCGGCATTGACGGCCAGCATGAGATCGGGGGTGGCGACGTAGTCGCCGGAACCTTCAAAGCGCATGGTGAAATCCGGTCGGTGGGGAAGGCCGATTATAAGGGCTGGCGTCGCTTTGCGCCTGTCCGGACGGACGGCGCGGCGTCGGCCATTCCGTTACAATCCGCGCAGGCAGCGGGCCGAGGCCGGCCGCGGCGGCGTTCTTGCATGGGGGGAGAGAAAAATGGAACTGACGGATTTTTTCGAAGCGGACCTGCCGGACCAGCTGGCGCTTGAAACCCTGCGCGACCTCGACGTGCCGTCGTGCCCGAAGATCATCCTCGAGCTGCTGCACGAGGCCCAGCGCGAGGATGTCGACTTCATCCGCGTTTCGCGCCTGATCACCGGCGACGTGGCCATGGCGGCGACGGTGCTGAAATCGGCGAACTCGCCGTTCTTCGCCCTGCGCCGCAAGGTCGAGTCGGTGCAGCAGGCGGTCTCGGTGCTGGGGCTGCGCAATCTGCTGAAGATCATCTACGGCGCCGCCCTCAAGCAAAGCCTTGACGGGGCGAGTCGGCCGGGACTCGATCGCTTCTGGGAACGCTCAAACCTGAACGCCGTGGTGGCGGCCCACCTGGCCGGGCGCCTGGCGGGCGCTTCGGCCGACAATGCCTACACCTTCGGCCTGTTCCACAACGCCGGCGTCGCCGTCATGCTGCGGAAGTTCGAAGGCTACGAGCAGACGCTGGAGGAGGTCGCGGCAGATCCCCTGCGGACGACGGCGATCGAGGACGCGCGCCACCACGCCAACCATGTCGTCGTCGGCGCCATGCTGGCGCGCAACTGGCACTTGTCCGAGCCGCTGGTGTGGGCGATCCGCTACCACCACGACTTGTCCGTGCTCGACAAGCCGCGCAAGCATGCCACCCCCGAGGTTTGCCAGCTGGTGGCGATCCGCCTGATTGCCGACCGTATCGTCTCGCGTTTCCTCGGCCAGGACGATGATGCCGAGTGGCAGCAGGGCAAGGCGGCGGCGCTCGGCCATCTGGGCTGGGCCGAGGAGGACATCGGCGGCTTCGCCGGCTCGCTGGAGGCGGAGCTGCGCGAGATCCAGGCCTATCGCGCCGCCTGACTCAGCGCCGGCGCCTGACGCAGTCGACATAGGCCGGGCCGTCCGGCGCGCCGCCGTCGCGCTGCGCCCGCCAGAGGGCCTCGCCGAGGCATTCCATCACGCCATGCAGGGCGGCGTGGCGCTCGCCAGCGCGCGCCAGCAGCGCCTCGAATGCGGCGCGCAGACCGGGCGGCTGGTCGATGGACAGCTGCTCTTCGACGGCCAGGTGCAGGGAGAGGTGAAGAAAGGGGTTGGCCTCGCCGGATTCCGGCGTCCATTCGCGCGCCAGCGCCGCCTCGCCGCCCGCCAGCAGTTCGTGGTACTCGGGATGCAGCGCGATCAGGCGGATCGCCAGGCCCTCCAGAGGGGAGACCAGTTCCCTGGCCCGTTGCTTGCGCCAGGCCTCGATGAAGAAGCGGCGGGCCTCCTCGCGGCTCGGATCAAACATCGGCGGCGAACAGGGCGAGGACGGCGGCGTTGTGCACCTGCCGGTTGCCGTTGCCGAAGGGAGCGATCTGGCCGCCGCCGTAGGCGCCGAGAAGCGGCATGCCGGGGAAGCGTTCCTTCACCACAGCAAGATCGCGGTCTTCGCCGCCAAAAAACCAGGGGCCGCGGCCGAGGCAGGAAAACAGCAGGCCGAAGTCGGCCGGTCCGCCCAGCTGCCCGGCGAGGCCGTCGGCAAGGCGGCGCATCTCGTTTTCCGCCGCGAGTCCCTGGCGCAGCGCCCAGAAGGCTCTGTCTCCCGGCGCCAGGGGCTGGGCCAGGCTGACCGATCGCTCCTCGCGGCTTGCCGCGATGACCGGCACGAGCGCGTAGTCGCCCGCCTCGACGGCCTTGGACGAACTGCCGCTGATGATGCCGGCCGCCAGCAGGTGCGCCGGCAGCTTCTCCTCGTCGCGCAGTTCCGGCGGCAGCTCGCGCAAGAGGGTATCGAGGGCCGCATGGTCGCCCAGCTTGAGCAGTTCGCGATCCCTGCAGACGGCGGCGCGCGGCTTGCCGAGGATGCGCATGCCGCGCGAGACGCCGATGGCGGCGCGGGCGCCGGTGACCACCGTGTCGCAGCAGCCGTCCGCGATCGTCTTGCCGTGGCACCAGAGGCGGCCGGGCGCATGGGCGCTGGCATCGGTCGAGATCAGGCCATAACGCGGGGCGCCGCGGCCCAGCCAGGCGTCACTCGCGCCCTGCGGCAAGGCCAGGCTGAGCCGGGGCGCGCCGCTCTCGTCATGCGCGGCCAGCTCGCACTCTCCGGCGAAGGCCATGACGGCGGCAGCCGGTCGGTCGAGCGCCCCGTCCTCCTCGGTGAACACGCCCGCCGCGGTGCAGCCGACGACCTGCAGGCAGTTGGCGGCGCGCGATGCGGCCAGCACGGCGGCGTGGGCGCAATGGGCGAACTCCGGGCTGAGGAAGAGCAGCACGCTGCGGGCGATGCCGCCGCCAGCGCGCTCGAGCGCGACGCGGACGGCGGCGCCGGCCAGCTCCGGCGTCGCCGTTGCGGCGGCGGCGAGGCCGGTGGCGATGGCGACGCTCATGCGCTCAGCCCGCCGTCTTTTCCGGCCACTCGCACAGGTCGTTGATGAGGCAGCGCGGGCAGTCCGGCTTGATCGCCTTGCAGACGTAGCGGCCATGCAGGATCAGCCAGTGATGGGCGTGCAGCCGGTATTCGGCCGGGATGGCCTTCAGCAGCCCGGCCTCGACTTCCTGCACGTTCTTGCCGCGCGCCAGCCCGCAACGGTTGGCGAGGCGGAAGACATGGGTGTCCACGGCGATGGTCGGCTCGCCGAAAACCACGTTGAGGACAACGTTCGCCGTCTTGCGGCCGACGCCGGGCAGCGCCTCCAGCGCGGCGCGCTCGCGCGGCACTTCGCCGCCGTGCTTTTCGAGCAGGATACGCGCCGTGGCGACGAGATTCCGCGCCTTGGCTCGGAACAGGCCAATGCGGCTGATGTAGGGAACCAGGCCGTCCTCGCCGAGGCGAAGCAGTTGCTGCGGCGTGCCCGCCACCTTGAACAACTCGCGCGTCGCCAGGTTCACGCTGCGGTCGGTGGCCTGGGCCGAGAGGATCACCGCCACCAGCAGCTGGAAGGGCGTGCGGTACTCGAGCTCGCTGCGCGGGACGGGATTGGCCCGGGCGAAGCGCTCGAAGAGGGCGCGAACCTTGCGCGGGCTCATCGGCCGCCGCTCCTCGCCATCGCGCCTGCCGGCTGCCGCGCCGCCGGATTCCGGTCAGGCCTGCGCGGGAGCCATGCGCGCCTGGCGCGGCGGCCGCGCCAGCGAGCGGGCGTCGAGCCAGTTGCGGCTGGCGATGAGCAGGCCGAGCACGATGAAGGCGCCCGGCGGCAGGATGGCGACGAGGAAGCCGGGATAGTCCTGCGGCAGCACCTGCAGCGGGTGGCTGCCGGGAATGATCATGTCGATGCCGCCGAACAGGGCGCCGGTGCCGACCAGCTCGCGCACGGCGCCGAGGACGGCGATGGCGACAACCATGCCGACGCCCATCATGGCGCCGTCCCAGGCGGCGGCCAGCGGCGCGTTCTTGGCGGCGAAGGCCTCGACGCGGGCCAGCACGATGCAGTTTACCACGATCAGCGGGATGAAGATGCCGAGCACCAGGTAGAGCTCGTGCAGCCAGGCGTTCATCGCCAGGTCGACCATGGTGACCAGCGAGGCGATGATGAGGATGAAGATCGGGATGCGGATCTCGTGCGGGATCAGGTTGCGCACGCTGGCCACCACGCCGCTGGCCAGCGCCATGACGAAAATGGTGGCGATGGCGAGGCTGACGCCGTTCACGAAGCTGGTGCTGACGGCGAGCAGCGGGCACAGGCCGAGCAGCTGCACCAGGCTGGTGTTCTGCTTCCAGATGCCGTTGCGGGCGATCTCCCCGAATGCGCTCATGATGGGTCTCCTCCTTGCAGCGTGGCCTGCGCCGGCGGCGCGTAGAGCCGGTCGCGGTTGTCCGTGGCGTACTGCAGCGCGCGGCGCACGGCGTTGGTGACGGCGCGCGCGCTGATGGTGGCGCCGGCGCGGGCGTCGAAGCGTCCGCCGTCCTTCTTCACCCGCCATTCCGTCGCCGCCACCTGGTCGAAGCCCTTGGCGTCGAACTGGCGGATCCACGGCGAGGCCTTGTTGCGGTCCTTCTTCGGATCGATGTAGTCGCCGAGGCCGGGCGTCTCGGCATGCTTGACGACGCGCACGCCGAGCAGGCGGTTGCCGGCATCGACGCCGAGGATCAGGTGGATCTTGCCGGCGTAGCCGTCCGGCGCCACGGCTTCCAGCACGAGGGCGGCCGGGGCGTCGCCCTTGCGCGCGCGCAGCACGCGCTGCGGCCCGTCCTTGGCGCCGTAGCCCAGCTCGCGGTTCGGCGGAATGGCGACCCAGTCGCCGAGCGGGGCGTTGTCATAGAGATCCGGCGGCAGCACCTCGTTCACCAGCTTCATTTTCTCCGCCTCGGCGCTGGCCTCGATGGATGGCTTGGTGGCGCGGTAGGTGCTCGCCATGAGCAGCGTGAAGACGAGGGTGAACACCGCCAGGATGGCGGCGGTGCGCAGCGAGGTGCGCAGGGCGCCCGCTTCCGTCATGGCGCGCCTCCCTTGCGCTTGTGGCCGAACACCGGCGGCTGCGTGCCCATGTCGATCAGCGGCACGCTCAGGTTCATCAGCAGGACGGCGAAGGCGATGCCGTCGGGATAGGCGCCGAAGGTGCGGATGATCCAGACGAGCAGCGCGGCGCCGGCGGCGAAGATCAGCTTGCCGCGCGGCGTCGTCGCGCCAGAAACCGGGTCGGTGAGGATGAAGAAGGCCGCAAGCAGGGTGCCGCCGCTGGCGAGGTGGTAGAGCGGGCCGGCGAAGCGCTCCGGCTGGGCGAGGCTGAAGCCGCCGGCGATCAGCGCCAGCACGGCGAGGAAGGCCAGCGGAACATGCCAGGTGAACACGCGCTGCTGCAGCAGCCAGAGGCCGCCGAGCAGCCAGCCGAGCCCGACCCATTCCCAGCCCCTGCCGCCGAAATGGCCGAACCCCGGTTCGCTGCGGGCGACGTTGGCGACGGTGGCATGCGCTTCGGGCAGCGACAGGTGGGTGCGCAGCGAATCGAGCGGGGTGGCGAGGGTGACGGCGTCGAGCGGCGCCTGGCCGCCGAAGACGATGGCCATCTGCGCGCCGAAATCGGTGAAGCCGGCGGCCGGCCATTTCGCCATCAGCGCCGGGAAGGCGATGATGCAGACGGCGAAGGCGACCATGGCCGGGTTGAACGGGTTCTGGCCGAGGCCGCCGAACAGGTGCTTGGCGATGACGATGGCGAACAGCGTGGCGCTGACGGTGAGCCACCAGGGCACGATCGGCGGGAAGGCCAGCGCAATCAGCCAGGCGGTGACCAGCGCGCTGCCATCGCCGAGGTACAGTTCGAGCGGCTTGCCGCGCGCCTTGAGCATGGCCGCCTCGCCGGCCAGCGCCGCCGCCGAGGCCAGCGCGATCTGCACGAGAATCGCCGCGCCGAAGAACCAGACGTAGATGGCGATGCCGGGGACGAGGGCGAGCAGCACCTTGCCCATGACGAGGCGGACGCTGACCGGCTTGTGCAGATGGGGCGAGTTGACCATGTGCGGGCAGCTTACGGCACCGGCCTCATCGGCCGGCCGCCATCGGGATGCGGCCGCGGCAGGACGAGGACCGCATTCGGGCGCTCGGAAGCCGTCACTGGAGCGGATCCTCGGGCGATGACGTCTTCGCCGTTTCGCGCACCAGCATGCGGTAGAACTCGACTTCGCGCTGAGGCGTCTCGCCGACCGGCAGCGGCGCCGGCATCGCCGCTGGCGCGTCGCCGCCGTCTTTTTTCGACTGCGTGCGCTCGATGGCGGCGGCGATCAGGGCCCGCTTGGCCTCGTCGAGCAGAGGCAGGGCCTGCTCGTCGGCGCCGGCGGCGGAAGAGGCGGCTGCCGTTGCCGCCGCCGGCGCCTTCTCGCCGGCGGCCAGGCCCTGTCGCGCCGCCGCGGTCTTCGCCGCCAGCCGCTCGGTCTTCTCCTTCTGTTCGCGCTCGGCGCGGTAATTGCGGAATTCGTAGCGCTCGCGCGCCGTGTCCGCCGCCGCCTTGTCCCGCTCCAGCGCGCGCATCGAGGTCTTGGCGAAGCGGTAGTAATCGACCAGGCGGATGTTCGAGGGGCAGACGTAGGCGCAGCAACCGCACTCGATGCAGTCGAAGATGTGGTATTCCTGCGCCTTGCCGAAATTCTTCGAGCGGGCGAACCAGTACAGCTCGTGCGGCTGCAGCTCGACCGGGCAGACCAGGGTGCAGGCGCCGCAGCGAATGCAGGGCATTTCCTCGCCCGGCTCGGGGAACAGGGCCTGGCTGGCGGCGAGAATGCAGTTGGCGCCCTTGGTCACCGGCAGGTCGGTGCGCGGCAGCCGGAAGCCCATCATCGGGCCGCCGACGATGAAGCGGTCGGTGTCGGGCTTCGGTCGCGCCAGTTCGAGCAGCTGGTCGATCGGCGTGCCGATCAGCACTTCGTAGTTGGCCGGCCGCTCCATGTTGCCGGCCAGGGTGACGATGCGCGAGACGAGCGGCTCGCCCAGCTCGATGGCGCGGTACACGCTGTAGGCGGTGCCGACGTTGAAGCACTGCACGCCGAATTCCGTCCCCAGCTTGCCGTAGGGGATCTCGATGCCGGTGAGGACGCGGATCAGCTGCTTCTCGCCGCCGGCCGGGTAGCGCGTCGGCACCGGCACCACCTCGATACCCTCCGCCTGCGCGGCGGCGGCGCGCATGGCGGCGATCGCCTGCGGCTTGTTGTCCTCGATGCCGACCAGCACGCGTTCGGCCGAGACGATGTGACGCAGGATGGCGATGCCGCGCAGGAGATCGGCGGCGCGCTCGCGCATCAGCATGTCGTCGCAGGTGATCCACGGTTCGCACTCGGCGCCGTTGATGACCAGGGTCTCGATGCGGCCGGCGCTGCCCGGCCGCAGCTTGACGTGGCTGGGGAAGGTGGCGCCGCCGAGGCCGACGATGCCGGCGTCGCGCAGCAGGTCGCGCAGGATGTCGGGCGACTGCGTCTGGTAATCGACCGGCGCGCGCTCGATCCAGCGTTCTTCGCCGTCTGTCTCGATTTCGACACAGAGTGCGGACAGCTCCGAGGGATGCGGCAGCGGGCGTGCCTCGATGGCCAGCACGGTGCCCGAAGAAGGGGCATGGATGGCGGCGGAGAAATTTCCCTCCGGCGCGCCGATGCGCTCGCCCTTGAGCACTTTCTGCCCGGGCCTGACCAGCGGCAAGGGCGTGCCGCCGGCGCTCTGGCGCAGGGGCACGATCAGTCGCGGCGGCAGCGGTGCGCGGCCGATCGGCACCCGCGACGACTCGTCCTTGTGCGATGCAGGCTTGATGCCGCCCTTGAACCTGAACAGGGTGGCGAGCATCAGGTGGTTTCCTTGTCCTTGCGCCGGGCCAGTTCCGCCGGATGCCGCCATTTCCAGGTCTCGATCGTCTCCTCCACCGGCACCATGCTGATGCAATCGACCGGGCAGGGCGCGACGCACAGCTCGCAGCCGGTGCATTGGTCGGAGACGATGGTGTGCATCTGCTTGGCGGCGCCGACGATGGCATCGACCGGGCAGGCCTGGGTGCACAGGGTGCAGCCGATGCAGACGCTCTCGTCGATGAAGGCCACCTGCTTCGGCTTTTCCACGCCGTGCTCGGCCGAGAGCGGCTTGATCTCCTTGCCGAGCAGGTCGGCCAGCTTGCGGATGCCTTCTTCGCCGCCCGGCGGGCACTGGTTGATGTCCGCCTCCCCCTTGGCGATGGCCTGGGCATAGGCCTTGCAGCCGGGAAAGCCGCACTGGCCGCACTGGGTCTGCGGCAGGATGGCGTCGATCTTGACGACCAGCGGATCACCCTTGACCTTGAAACGGATCGAGGCATAGCCGAGCAGGGCGCCGAGCGCCACCGCGATGCCGGCCATGACGAGAAGGGCGGCGAGCATCAGTGGAACTTGTCGAGGCCGGCGAAGCCCATGAAGGCGATGCTCATCAGCCCGGCCGTGATCATGGCGATGGCGTTGCCGCGGAAGGCCACGGGAACGTCGGCGCCCTCGAGCCGCTCGCGCAGGCTGCCGAACAGCACCAGCGCCAGCGAGAAGCCGACGGCGCTGCCGAAGCCGAACAGCAGCGACTCGAAAAGATTGTACTTGTAGGCGACGTTGAGCAGCGGCACGCCGAGCACGGCGCAGTTGGTGGTGATCAGCGGCAGGTAGATGCCGAGCACCTGGTGCAGCACCGGGCTGACCTTCTGGATCACCATCTCGGTGAGCTGAACGAGGCCGGCGATGACGATGATGAAGGACAGGGTGCGCAGGTACTCGAGCGAATTCGGCACCAGCAGGTAGGTGTCGATGAGGTAGCTGGCGCCGGTGGCGACGGTCAGCACGAAGGTCGTCGCCGCGCTCATGCCGAAAGCCGTCTCCAGCTTCTTCGACACGCCCATGAACGGGCACAGGCCGAGGACGCGGCCGAAGATGACGTTATTGACGAAGACCGCGCCGATGAGAATGAAAAGGTAGCCGCTCATGACCGCAAAATTGTTTGGTATCCAATTATCACTTGCGCCAACAGGCCAGACAACCCCGCATGCATTATGGCTTCTTATGATATCGATAAGGCGGCCTCGATACGGGGCGCGGCGCCGCCCGTGAGGCCGTCATTCGGCGAACTCCCTCGTCGCCGCGATGGCCTCGCCGACGAGAGCGGGGCCGCGGTAGATGAGGCCGGTATAGAGTTGCACCAGGCTGGCGCCGGCCTCGAGCTTGGCGCGCGCCTCGGCGCCCCGCAGCACGCCGCCGACGCCGATCAGCGTGACCTCCCCGCCGAGGCGGCGCGCCAGCGCGCCGAGCACGCCGGTGGCGCGGGCGAAGACGGGTGCGCCCGAGAGACCGCCGGCCTCGCCGGCGTGCGGCAGGTGCTCGACGCCTTCGCGCGACACCGTGGTGTTGGTGGCGATGACGGCTTCGACGCGATGGCGGCGCACGGCATCGGCGAGGGCCGACAGCTGCGCCTCGTCGAGGTCCGGCGCCACCTTCAGCGCCAGCGGCACGTGGCGGCCGTGCCGCTGCGCCAGCGCCGACTGCTCGCGCTTGAGGGCCGCCAGCAGCCCGTCCAGCTCGGCGCCGGCCTGCAGCTGGCGCAGGCCTTGCGTGTTCGGCGAGGAGACGTTCACCGTCACGTAGCTGGCGTGGGGGTAGACCTTGCGCAGGCAGGCGAGATAGTCGTCGGCGGCGCGCTCGATCGGCGTGTCGAAATTCTTGCCGATATTGATGCCGAGGACGCCGCGCCAGGAGGCCCGCCGCACATTGGCGACCAGCGCATCGACGCCGCCGTTGTTGAAGCCCATGCGGTTGATCAGGGCGCGGCCCTCGGGCAGGCGGAACAGGCGCGGCCGCGGATTGCCCGGCTGCGGCCGCGGCGTCACCGTGCCGACCTCGATGTGGCCGAAGCCCAGCGCGGCCAGGCCGTCGATGCATTCGCCGTTCTTGTCCAGCCCGGCGGCGAGGCCGATGCGATTGGGAAATTCCAGCCCCATCGCGCGCACCGGCGGCGCCGCGCCCGGCGGGCAGGCGACGGGCAGGCGCAGCGCGCGGGCGGCGCGCAGCCCGGCCAGCGCCAGGTCGTGGGCGGTTTCGGCGTCGAGGGCGAAAAGCAGCGGCCGGGCCAGGTCGTAGAGCATCGCTTCCGGGCCGTCAGCCCTTTCCCAGGTCGGCGTCTTCCAGCTCGCGCCAGCTGCCGCCGACGCGACCCTCGATGGGACGGAAGTTCGCCTTGTAGGCCATTTTGCGGCTCTCGCCGATCCAGTAGCCGAGGTAGAGGTGGGGCAGGCCGAGATCGCGGCAGCGCTCCAGCTGCCAGAGGATGCAGTAGGTGCCGTAGCTGGCGCCGGCCGCCTCGGGCTCGAAGAAGGTGTATACGGAGGACAGGCCGTCGTCGAGCAGATCGATGATGCAGGCCATGCGCAATGTGTCGCCGTCGCGGAATTCGACCAGGCGGCTGTCCGCATGGCTTTGCAGCAGGAAGTGGGAGTACTGCTCGCGGCTGTCCTGGTCCATGCCGCCGCCGCAATGGCGCGAGGACTGGTAGCGCTGGTAGAGCGCGTAATGCTCCTCGCGGAAGGAGAGCGGCAGCTCGCGCGCCACCAGCCCGGCGTGGCGCGCGCCGGCGCGGCGCTGGGCGCGGCTGGGCGCGAAGCGCGCGACGGGAATGCGCACCGGCACGCAGGCGCGACAGGCGTCGCAGTAGGGCCGGTAGGTGAACATGCCGCTGCGGCGGAAGCCGGCGCGCACCAGCTCGCTGTAGATGCGCGCGTCGATCAGGTGGCTCGGCGTGGCGACCTGCGAGCGGGCGATGCGATCGGGCAGGTAGGAGCAGGCATAGGGCGCCGTGGCATAGAACTGCAGCAGCGGGAAGGGCAGGTCTTTCAGCAGGCTCATGCGGCATCCGCGGCAAACAGGGGGGCGGCGGCGTCCATCGGCCAGCGGCCGGGGCCGTCGCCCTCGATCGTCCAGACCGCCAGTCCCGCGGCCAGTTCCCCGCGGCCGATTTCACGGGCGCCGAGCGACGCCAGGTGCGCCGTCTTCATCTGGCAATCTATCACGGCGAAATCGCGCTGTTCAAGGTAGCGCGACAGGTGGGCGAGGGCGATCTTCGAGGCATCGCTGACGCGAGCAAACATCGACTCGCCATAGAAGGCGCGGCCGATGGCGACGCCGTACAGCCCGCCGGCGAGCCGGCCGTCGATCCAGGTCTCGACCGAATGGGCGTGTCCGAAATCGTGCAGGCGGACGTAGGCCTGCTCCATCTGCGGCGTGATCCAGCTGCCGTCCTGACCCGGGCGCGGCAGACTGCAGCGACGGATCACCTCGGCGAAGGCCGCGTCGAGCGTGACCCGGTAGCGGCCCTGCCGCAGCGTGCGCGCCAGCGAGCGCGAGATCCTGACCTCCCGCGGCAGCAGCACCATGCGCGGGTCGGGGCTCCACCAGAGGATCGGTTCGCCGGGCGAGAACCAGGGAAAGATGCCGCGGCGGTAGGCGTCGAGCAGCCGCCGCGGCGACAGGTCGCCGCCGGCGCAGAGCAGGCCGTTGGGCCGCCGCAGGGCCCGCTCCAGCGCCGGGAAGGGGGCATCGCCCTCGAGCCAGGGGATCATGCCTCGCGAAAAACGATCAGGTGATCGACGTCGAGGCGGATGCCGATCTTCTCGCCGATGGCATGGTTGTGGTGGCTCGGCACCAGCGACAGGGCGCGCTGCCCGCTCGGCAGCTTCAGCGTGTAGAGGAAGTCGGCGCCGCGAAAAGCGCGCGAAACGATCTCGGCCCGCATGGCGGCCGTGTCGTCGTGCACCAGGTCGTCGGGACGCAGCAGGACTGCCACGCGGCAGCCGCTGCCGTCCGGCTGGCAGGCCGCGACGCAATCGGCCGGCAGCTCGCCGCTGAGCGTGCCCAGTTCGATGCGGACTTGACGCGGGCCCAGCACCTCGCCGGTGACAAAAACGCCCTGGCCGATGAAATCGGCGACAAAGCGGTTGGCCGGCTGGTGGTAGAGGTTGTAAGGCGTGTCCCATTGCTGGATGCGGCCCTCGTTCATGATGCCGATCTCGTCGGCCATGGCGAACGCCTCGTTCTGGTCATGGGTGACCAGGATGGCCGTGATGCCGGCCTGCTTGAGGATGTCCCGCACCTCGTGCGAGAGGCGCTCGCGCAGATCCACGTCGAGATTGGAGAAGGGCTCGTCGAGCAGCAGCAGGTCCGGCTGCGGCGCCAGGGCTCGCGCCAGCGCCACGCGCTGCTGCTGGCCGCCGGAGAGCTCGTGCGGGTATTTCCTGCCGCTGCCGGCCAGGCCGACCGTGGCGAGCAGCGCCTCGACGCGCGCCTGCCGCGCCGCGGTCGCCGTCTTGCGCAGGCCGAAGCCGACGTTGTCGGCCACCGTCAGATGCGGGAACAGGGCGTAGTCCTGGAAGACCATGCCGATGCGACGGCGCTCGGGCGACACATGGTCGAGCGGGCTGCTGATCACCCTGCCGTCGAGGCGGATCTCGCCTTGCGCAATGACCTCGAAGCCGGCGATGGCGCGCAGCACGGTCGTTTTGCCGCAGCCCGAGGGGCCGAGCAGGCAGCCGATCGCGCCGCGCTCCAGCGAGCAGGAGAGGTTTCTGACGACGGCGTGGCTGCCGTAGGCGTGCGATATGTTGCGCAGTTCGAGCAGGGGCATGGCGTGCAATCGATTACAATTCGCATTATGCGTCAGGCGACCGGCCGGCGCACGGCCACCCTGGACCTCGCCTTGCCATCCGTTTCGCTCTCGCGCCTGCGCCGCGGCAACTGGAGCGCGCTCGCTCTGGCGGCTTTCCTGATCGCCCTGCTGGCGCTGGTTCCCATCGCCAGCGTCGGCTCCTACCTGTTTGCCGGCGGCACCGCGGCGACCTGGCAGCATCTCGCCGCGACGGTGCTGCCCGACTATGTCGCCAATACCCTGTGGCTGTGCCTCGGCGTCGGCGCGGGCGTCATCGTCATCGGTGTCGGCACGGCCTGGCTGGTGACCTTGCACGACTTCCCCGGCCGGCGCTTCTTCGAGTGGGCGCTGGTGCTGCCGCTGGCCGTGCCGGCCTATGTCATGGCCTATACCTACACCGACCTGCTGCAGTTCGTCGGGCCGGTTCAGAGCTGGCTGCGCGAGGCCTTCGGCTGGCAGAAGGGCGACTACTGGTTCCCCGACGTGCGCTCGACCGGAGGCGCGACGGCCATGTTCGCCTGCGTCTTCTATCCCTATGTCTATCTGCTGGCGCGCGCCGCCTTCATCGAAGGCGCCAGCGGCATGCTCGAGGCCGGCCGCACGCTCGGCCTGTCGGCCCGGGGAAGTTTCTTGCGCATCACCCTTCCGCTGGCGCGTCCGGCGGTGGTGGCCGGCACGGCGCTGGCGTTGATGGAGACCCTGGCGGACTTCGGCACCGTCGCCTACTTCGGCGTGCCCACCTTTACCACCGGCATCTACCGCGCCTGGTTCTCGCTCGGCAACCATGCCGCCGCGGCGCAGCTCTCGGTCGCCTTGCTCGGCTTCGTCATGGCCGTGCTGCTGCTCGAGCGGGCGAGCCGCGGGCGGGCGCGCTACCACGACACGACCGGGCGCAGGCGTCCGGCGCCGGGCCGCCGGTTGCCCGACCTGGCGGCCGCGGCGGCGATGCTGGCCTGCGCCCTGCCGCTGTTCCTCGGTTTCCTGCTGCCGGCGGGCGTGCTGCTGAACATGGCATTGACAGAAGGCGATGCCCAGTTCGGCGCGCGCTTCCTGCGGCTGGCGGGCAACAGCTTCACCCTCGCCGCGGCCAGCGCCTTGCTCGGCATGGGCCTGGCGGCGCTGCTGGCCTACTCGGCGCGGCTGTCGCGCGCGGCCTGGCCGCACTGGCTCAACCGCATCGTCAGCCTCGGCTATGCCGTGCCCGGCACGGTCATCGCCGTCGGCGTGCTGATACCGGTCACCCGCCTCGACAACTGGCTGGCCGGCCTCATCGCCGGCTGGACGGGAAGCAATCCCGGCCTGCTGCTCACCGGCGGCATCTCCGTCCTCATCTATGCCTACCTCGTGCGCTTTCTCTCGATGGCCCTGCAAACCGTGGAGTCGGGCCTGGCCAAGGTCACGCCTGCCATGGACGACGCGGCGCGCTCCCTCGGCCACGGCCAACTCGCCGCGCTCAGGCGCGTGCACCTGCCGCTGCTGCGCGGCAGCCTGCTCACCGCCGGCCTGCTGGTCTTCGTCGACGTGATGAAGGAACTGCCGGCGACGCTGGTGATGCGGCCCTTCAATTTCGACACCCTGGCGACGCAGGCCTACGTGCTGGCCATGGACGAGCGGCTGGCCGAAGCCTCGACCGCCGCGCTGGCCATCGTCTGCGTCGGCGTCCTGCCGCTGATCGCCGTCTCGCGCCAGATCGCCCGCGGCGCGGTGCGCGCGGCGGCCGGCTAGAGGACGGATACTAGCGCCAGCCGGCGCGGTCGAAGACCTTCTGCGCCAGGGCGGTGTTCTTCGCCAGCAGGCCGACGTTGAGCACGTCGGGCTTGAATTGGCCGAGCGCCTCGAGCGCCGGGTTCCTCACCTTGACACCCCTGGCGGCCGGCCACTCGTTGTTGCCGTCGGCGAAGTAGGCCTGCGCCTCGTCGCCCGCCAGGTATTCGAGGAATTTCACCGCCGCCTCCTTGTGCGGCGCAGTCTTCAGCATGCCGCCGCCGGAGATGTTGATGTGCGTGCCGAAGCTCTTCTGGTTCGGCCAGACGACGCCGATCCTGTCCATGGCCTTCCTGTCGGCGGCCTTCTCCGAGCGCATCAGGCGGACGACGTAGTAGGTGTTGGAAATCGAGACGGCGCATTCGCCGGCCGCCACCGAGCGGATCTGGTCGGTGTCGCCGCCCTTCGGGTCGCGGGCGAAATTCGCCACCAGCCCCTTCGCCCATTCCTCGGTCTTCTGCTCGCCCAGATGCTGGATCAGCGCCGAGCCGAGCGAGAGGTTGTAGGGATGGCCGCCCGAGCGCACGCAGACCTTGCCCTTCAGCTTCGGGTTGGCCAGGTCCTCGTAATTCTGCACGTCGGCCGGGTCGACCATCGCCTTGTTGTAGATGATGACGCGCGCGCGGGTGGAAAAGGCGAACCAGTCGGGCGTCCGCAGGTTCTCGGGGATGCGCTCCTGCAGCAGCTTCGATTTCACCGGCGCGAACAGCCCGAGGGCGTCGGCCTGCGCCAGCCGCGCGGCATCGACGGTGATGAACACGTCGGCCGGACTGTTGGCCCCCTCGTTGCGGATGCGCTCGAGCAGCTCGTCCTCCTTGCCCTCGATGCGGTTGATGCGAATGCCGGTCTGGCGGGTAAAGTTCGCGTACAGGGCCTCGTCGGTCTGATAATGGCGGGCCGAATAGAGATTGAGAACCTGTTCCTCCGCTCGCACCGGCCAGGCGAGGACGAGGAAGGACAGGAGGATCGATGGCTTGATCAGGGGCATGAAGACACTCCGCGAAGTGGGGGCATGCCGCATCCTAGCAAAACCGATATACAAATGCCAATCATTCGCATTTGCCTGGCGCTGGGCGGGCTGACGGCCTTGCTGGCCTGTCCGTCGGCGCCGGCGCAGGTCTTCGTCCGCGACGACATCCGGCGCGATCCCGAGCCGGAACTCTTCAGCGTCTGCCACGGCAATGGCTGCACCAGCCTCAGCCATGTCAGCCTGTCGGCCGAAGAGTGGCGTCAAGTCAGGGAGATCTTCTTTCCGCTTGCCAAGACGGCCGCGGAGGAGCGCGAGAGGCTGCGTCGCGCCATCGCGCTGATCGAGCGGCAGGTCGGCGCGGCCATCGGGACCTGGCAGGACAAGGGCGGCACCTTCAATGGCGGCGAGGGGCAGATGGACTGCATCGACGAGTCGACCAACACCACGCCGTATCTGGCGATGTTGCAGGGTTACGGCCTGATGCGCCATCACCATGTCGAGGCACCGGCGACGCGCGGCTGGTTCTTTGCCGGCTGGCCGCATACCACCGCGGTGATCGCCGAAGGCGGCCACTCCGCGGTGGTCGGCGAGGAGCCGCGCCTGTGGGCCGTGGACTCCTGGTTCCTCGACAACAGCGAGCCGCCCTTCATCCTGCCGCTCGAGGTCTGGCAGGCCGGCTGGGAGCCAATCAAGTAGAATCAGCCGACTGTGGCCGACAAGCAACGCGAATGAAGACGGTTTTTCTGGATTTCGAGCAGCCGATCGCCGAGCTGGAAGCGAGGATCGAGGAGCTGCGCTATGTGCAGGACGATTCCGCCGTGGATATCTCCGAGGAAATCCGCCGCCTCGAGACGAAGAGCCAGGCGCTGACCCGGGAAATCTACGCCAAGCTGACGCCCTGGCAGATCGCCCAGGTGGCCCGGCATCCGCAGCGGCCCTATACGCTCGACTACATCCAGAACATCTTCAGCGATTTCGACGAGCTGCACGGCGACCGCGGCTTCGCCGACGACCATGCCATCGTCGGCGGCCTGGCGCGCTTCAACGGCCAGCCGGTGATGGTCATCGGCCACCAGAAGGGCCGCGACACC
Source organism: Pseudomonadota bacterium (assembly GCA_963205435.1). Lineage (GTDB taxonomy): Bacteria > Pseudomonadota > Gammaproteobacteria > Burkholderiales > Rhodocyclaceae > Desulfobacillus. The sequence continues at coordinate 25,545 of CAUJIV010000022.1, read as the reverse complement.
AAGGACAAGATCCATCGCAATTTCGGCATGCCGCGGCCGGAGGGCTATCGCAAGGCCCTGCGGCTGATGCAGCTGGCGGAGAAATTCGGCTTGCCGGTCTTCACCTTCATCGACACGCCGGGCGCCTACCCGGGCATCGATGCCGAGGAGCGGGGACAGTCCGAGGCGATCGGCCGCAACCTCTACGCCATGGCGGAGCTCAAGGTGCCGATCATCTGCACGATCATCGGCGAGGGCGGCTCGGGCGGCGCGCTGGCGATCGCCGTCGGCGACGCCGTCCTCATGCTCCAGTACGCCACCTATTCGGTCATCTCGCCGGAGGGTTGCGCCTCGATCCTGTGGAAGAGCGCGGAGAAGGCGCCCGACGCGGCGGAGACCATGGGCATCACGGCGTCCCGCCTGAAGACTCTCGGTCTGGTCGATCGCGTCGTCAACGAGCCGCCGGGCGGGGCGCACCGCGACCACCGCGCCACCGCCCAGGCAATGAAGAAGGCGCTGCAGGACGCTCTGCGCCAGCTCGCCGACCTGTCGCCGGCCGAGCTGATCGAGCAGCGCTTCGAGCGTCTGCTCGGCTATGGGAAATACAAGGAACAGAAATCAGCCCGCTGATCCGCTGGCGGCCGCCGTCGCGGAGCTGAAAGCGCATGTCCGGCCCGGCGACCGCCTGGTCGCCGCCCTGTCCGGCGGAGTCGATTCGGTTCTTCTGCTTCATCTGCTGCACGGGCTGGCCGAGGAACTCGGCTGCGCGCTGTCGGCGCTGCATGTCCATCACGGCCTGAGCCCCAACGCCGACCGCTGGCAGGCCTTTTGCGAGGAACTCTGCCACGCGCGCGGCATTCCGCTGACGGTGAGGCGGGTCTCGGTGCGCCGCGACGATCCCGATGGCCTCGAGGCGGCCGCGCGGCGGGCGCGCTACGCCGCGTTCTCGGCCTGCGAGGCCGAGTTCCTCGTCCTTGCCCACCATCGCGACGACCAGGCGGAGACGCTGCTGCTGAACCTGCTGCGCGGCGCCGGGGTGGCCGGCGCGGCGGCCATGCCGACGGTCCGTCCTTTCAACCCCGCGGCCGGGCCGCGCATCCTGCGGCCCTTCCTCGATTTGCCGCGGGAGACGATCCTGGCGCACGCCCGTGCGCAAGGCCTCGACTGGATCGAGGATGAAAGCAACGCCGATCCGCGGCATGCGCGCAATTTCCTCAGGCACCGCATCCTGCCGCTGCTCGAGGGTCGTTTCCCGGGCTGCAATGCCGTGCTCTCGCGCGCCGCCGCCCATTTTGCCGAAGCCGGCTCGCTGCTCGATGACCTGGCGCGGCTCGACAGCGAGGCGGCGATGGAAGACGGCCGCCTCGTCGTCTCCCGCCTTGCCGCCCTGGCGCCGGCGCGCGCCCGCAACCTCCTGCGCCATGTCCTGCGGCGCGAAGGTGTCCGGCTGCCCGACAGCGCCTACCTGGAGGAGATGCTGCGGCAGATCGTTCACGCCGCGCCCGACAGTCAGCCGCGCTTCGACTTCGGCGACCGCGCCGCGCATGTCTGGCGAAACCGGCTCTGGCTGGTCACCGCGGCGGCGCCGGTCGAGGAAGTGGAATGGCATGGCCAGGCGGGGGTTTGCTGGGGCGGCCTCGACCTGCATTTCGAGCGGGTGGAGGGCCGCGGCATCGGCCTCGACAGGCTGGCCGGCCAGAAGGTCCGGATCGCGCCGCGCCGAGGAGGAGAGCGCTTACGCCCCGATTTCCGCAGGCCGCGCAGGTCGCTGAAGAAACTGCTGCAGGAACAGGCGATCCCGCCCTGGGCGCGCGGGCGACTGCCGCTGTTGTGGTGCGGCGAAGAATTGGTCTGGGTGGCAGGTATCGGCATCGATAGCGAATGGCAGTGCCGACCGGGCAAGGCGGGCCTCATGCCGCGGATTGAAGGCATCGCCGCGGCTTGAACCGTCGCTCTCTTGTCGGGCCAGGTTCCTTCGGTTGCCGCCGGTCAAGTCGTTTCAAATGGCAAGCTTCGTTTGATAGAATGCCGACAATACTTCCCGGCGCGCTTGCGTTGGCCGGGCGTCCAATCAAGTCGATGTGAATGCCTCGCGCCGAGCGGTGCCGCATCGCAAAAGCGGCCCTCATAGCGCCATGTCCCGCCCAGTTCCTGCCTTGCCAAACAGCCATGGCGCGAGCCGTTTCTGATCTTTCGGACAGCCGCCTGCAGTTGGCGGTCGGCGCCACTGTCGCCTTGACGGCGCTGTGGTTCCTGCTGCGCGCCTGGCTGCCGCCGGCCTGGCGCGAGCCAGGCAGCCCGGAACTGTATCTGGCCGGTGTCGCCGGTTTCGCCCTGTTGCTGGTGCCGATGTTCTACTCGCTGTACAAGCGCACTGGCGGCGCCAGCCCGCGCAGCGGTTTCAACGCCCATGTCCTGTGCTCGCTCGCCGGCCTGGTGCTGATCGCCGTGCATTCCGGCGGCTATCTGCGCCGCCCGCCTGCCCTGCTGCTGCTGGCGCTCCTCGCCATCGTCATCCTCGGCGTCTGGGCCCGGCTGCGCGGCTCGCGGCGCATGTCCGCCACCTTCGGCAGGAAGGCGCCGGGCTTCGCCGCGCCCGACCCGGCGGTACGCCAGCAGTTGCGCGAACTGATCGGGCAGAAACGCGCCCTGCTGGCGCGCCTGGCGCCCGATGCCGATGAGGCGACGTTTTCGGCCGACCTGCCACACTTCCTGCGCAGCCCGCGGCTTGCCCTGCGCTACCGCCGCCTGGCGCGGCAGGAGGCGCGGCTGCTCGGCGTTCGTGCCGCCGTGCCGCCGACCCAGGCCTGGTGGCGTCCCCTGCACATGGCGCTTGGCTGGATTTTCCTGTTCGGCGTGCTGGTGCATGTCGTCACCGTGACTTTCTTCGCCGGCTATGTCGCCGACGGCGGCGCCATCACCTGGTGGCACCTTGCGGAATGGTAAGCGTCGTGAAAAATGAAGAGAAGGAAGGCGGCAGCGCCCGACTGGCGCTGATGATCGATCTCGAGCGCTGCACCGGCTGCAGGAGTTGCGAGGCGGCCTGCAAGCAGGAGAACCGGCTCGGGCCGGGCGAGTACCGGAACAAGGTCGTCTGGACCGGCGCACTCGAGACGGCGGGGCTGGCCTTCCTCGATCTTCCCTGCCAGCAATGCGAGCGGCCCGCCTGCCTGCGCGCCTGCCCGGTTCATCCCAAGGCGATCGAGAAGGACCCTGAAACCGGCATCGTGCGCGTCGTCGAGTCGCGCTGCACCGGCTGCGGCGAATGCGTCATCGCCTGCCCCTACTCGGCGATGGGCTATGACGCCAAGGGCCACCATGCGGTCAAGTGCGACCTGTGCGAGGAGCGGCGGGCGGAGGGTGCGACGACCACCGCCTGCGCCAGCGTCTGCCCGACCCGGGCCATCCGCTTCGGGCGGCGCGAAGACCTGCTGGCCGAGGCGGCACAGGCGGGGCGCGAGCGGCTCGACAACGATTACTTCCTGCAGGGTCCGGCGACGGTCTACCTGAAGCCGGCCCGCGGCGCGGACTACGGCATCGCGCCGGCGCCCGCCTGGCAGCGGCCGGCCCTGCTGGACGCCGCCGCGCCGCAAGCCGTGATGGCCGGGCAAGAGGCCGCCTTCCCGTATGGCGTGCCGCGCGCGGAGGCGAAGGCCGACCGCGTCGTGCCGGGCGGCTGCAACCTCTGCTTCAATTGCTGCAGCCTGAACTTCCACCTCAAGGGCGACCGGCTGGTGAAGATCACCGGCAACGAGGATGATCCGCTGCTGCAGGGCAGGATCTGCGCCAAGTCGCAGCTCACCCTGCAGATGTACAACAGCGACCAGCGCCTGCTCTATCCGCAGAAGCGCGTCGGCGCCCGCGGCGAAGGGCGTTTCGAGCGCATCTCCTGGGACCAGGCCCTGGACGAGATAGCCGGCCGGCTCAGGGCTGTGCGCGAGGCCCACGGCAGCGAGGCTCTGGCCATGTACATCGGCGCGCGCACCGGGCTCATCGACTCGCGCGCCACGACCAAGATGTTCGCCGACCTGTGGGGAACGCCCAACAAGGACGGCACCGAGCCGTTTTGCGCCAGCGGCAAGAACGTTGCCTTCGAACTCGTCCAGGGCGCCATCGGCAGCGGCAACAGCTACACCGAGACCGACCTTGGCGCGGCCCGGCTCTTCGTCTACATCGGCGACAACCAGGCGGAGACGCGCCCGGTCTATTTCGGCATGATCAACGACTGGCGCCTGAAGAGCGGCGCCCGCATGGTGGTGGTCGATCCCCGCCTGACCGTCACCGCATCGAAGGCGGACCGCTGGCTGGCGATCCGCCCCGGCACCGACATGGCCCTGGGCCTGGCGCTGGCGCAGCACATCCTCGCCAACGACCTGCACGACCGCGACTTCTGCGAGCGCTGGCTGCTGGGCTTCGAGACGTGGCGCGACTACATCCTGCGGCAGGGCTACACCCCGGAATGGGCCGAAGGCGTCACCAGCCTGCCGGCGGCCGAGATCCGCCGTCTGGCCGAGGAGATCGCCGCCGCCGACGGCTGCGTCATCTTCGCCAGCCGCGGCGTCAACCAGCACAGCAACAGCACCCAGACCAACCGCGTGCTGATGTTCGTCGCCGCCATCACCGGCAACTGGGGGCGGCGCGGCGGCGCCTACTTCAACATGAGCGCGATCACGCCGATCACCGCCCGCGTGCCGGAAGGGCGCAAGGCCCGCATCGGGCGCCCGCGCGTGCGCCATTCACCCTCCGGCTGGACCGAGGCGATGCTTGCCGGCAAGCCCTATCCGATCCGGGCGTTCATCACCAGCAACAATCCGCTGGCCCAGTGGCCGGACCAGACGAAGGTCCGCGAGGCCATGCTGGCCCTCGACCTGCTCGTGCATATCGAGCTTTTCCCCAACGAGACATCCGCCTTCGCCGACTACGTGCTGCCGGCGGCGAGCGGCATCGAAAAGGGCGACATCAGCCGCGCCAACGACGACCGTCGCGTCGTCTGGATCGACAAGCTGATCGACCCGCCTGGCGAGGCGAGGGCCGACAGCTGGATCTGGATCGAGCTGGGCAAGCGCTTCGGCTTCGACGACGTGATGAAGGAGGAATACAAGGACCCGGCCGTGCTGTGGGACCGCGTCTGCATCGACAACGACGCCCTGCGCGGCTGCACCCAGAAGCGCCTGCATTCCGTGCCCTACCGCTGGGTGCGCCAGCCAGTGGCGAGCGAGGACGCGCCGGAGATCGAGACCCTCTATCTCGAAGGCACGACGGTGTCGGGCGGCGCGCCGGGGCGGCGCTTCCCGACCGCGTCCGGCAAGCTCGAGTTCTGGACCGAGGAGCAGGAGGCCAAATTCGCCCTGCTCGGCCTCTCGGCACTGCCTCAGTTCTACAGCGAGCGCGAGCAACTGGTCGACCTACCCTACGTCCAATTGCTGCAGGGGGACGGCGAGGAGGGCGTCATTTCGCCGTTCAACAGCCCGGAAACGTTCAGCGCGCAGGCGCGCATCGTCGCCGACGGCGGCGCGGCGCATCCGGCGGCGCAACTGCGCCGCCGCGGCTTCGACCTGGAACTGGTCACCGGCCGGCCCTCGGCTTCCCACTTCCACAGCTGGACTCATTATTTCTGGCAGGCCCAGGAGATGCTGCCGGATCTTTTCTGCCAGATCCACACGGACAAGGCGGCCGCGCTCGGAATCGCCGACGGCGACCGCGTGCGGGTGGAAACGGCCCATGGCGCCATCGAGGCGATCGCCTGGGTGCATGCCGGCATTCGCCGCGACGCGGTCTTCATCCCGATCGGCTGGGGCGAGCGCCAGCCCTTCCACCCGTGGCGCTCGGTGAATTTCCTCACCGACAAGATGCAGAGAGACCCGGTCTCGGACCAGACGAATCTCAAGCAATTGCTCTGCCGGGTGCGGCGGGCGAATTGATCAAGTACCCGGAGGTGGCCGTCGTCATGGCCACGCCGCCCGGCTTCTTCGCTGGGTCTGGCAGAACGGGAACGGAATGAACCCTCGCAGGAGTGCGGTGCCTAGCAATCCCGCGCAGTGCATGGCGAGTGCCGTGGCAGCAACCGCCTGACCCGGCGGGGCCAGGCAGCGGTTCGCGGCGTTCCCGGAAGAGGCCGGCCGCGGTTTTGCGGAAAACGCTGCCAGGCCGCGCTTCCCTCTGCCGAAATTGTAAAATCGCTTTTGTTTTTTCAACGGTTTCCTATAAAATGCGCCGCTGGTGTGGCGAGACAAGGCCGTGGCTCATGCCGGATTTTCTCTCCGAGCGAACCGGCCGTTACAGCCGGAACGCCGCGATTTCCTTTCAGCATGATCGAATGAAAAGGAGAAGAACATGAAACTGCATTCCCTGATAATCGGCGCCGTGGCGCTGGCCTTCTCGGCGGCCGCGGCGGCCCAGCAGCCGATCAACATCAAGTTCAGCCACGTTGCGGCGGCGGACACGCCCAAGGGCAAGGCCGCCGAATACCTGAAGAAGCGGGCCGAGGAGCTGACCAAGGGCCGGGTTAATTTCGAGGTCTATCACAACAGCACCCTTTACAAGGACAAGGAGGAGGTCGAGGCGCTGCAGATCGGCGCCGTGCAGATGCTGGCCCCCTCGCTGGCGAAATTCGGCCCGCTCGGCGCGAAGGAATTCGAGGTTTTCGACCTGCCCTTCATCTTCGACAACTATGACGACCTGCACAAGATCACCAAGGGGGCGGTCGGCAAGCAGCTGATGGCCAAGCTCGAGCCGAAGGGCATCGTCGGCCTGGCTTTCTGGGACAACGGCTTCAAGTCGATGTCGGCCAACCGGCAGCTGAAGAATCCCGAGGATTACAGGGGGCTGAAGATGCGCATCCAGTCCTCCAAGGTGCTGGAATCCCAGATGCGCTCGGTCGGCGCGATTCCCCAGGTGATGGCCTTCTCCGAGGTCTACCAGGCGCTGCAGACCGGCGTCGTGGACGGCACCGAGAACCCGCACTCCAACCTTTACACCCAGAAGATGCACGAGGTGCAGAAGCACATGAGCCTGACCAATCACGGCTACCTCGGCTATGCGGTGATCACCAACAAGAAGTTCTGGGACGGTCTGCCGGCCGACGTGCGCGGTCAGCTCGAGCAGGCCATCGCCGATGCGACCGACTACGCCAACAAGATCGCCAAGGAAGAAAACGACCAGGCGCTGGAAAAGGTCCGCGCCTCCGGCAGGACGCAGATCTACACGCCGACGCCGGCCGAGCGCATGGCGCTGAAGAAGGCGATGCTGAAGACCCACAAGGAGATGGAGCCGCGCATCGGCAAGGAGATCATCGAGGCGGTGTACAAGGAGACCGGCTTCGATCCGGGCAAGCTGTAAGCCGACGCGAGCCGACATGCCGCCACGCCCTTGGTTCCGGGGCGTGGCGGTTTTTTCTTGCCGGGAGAGACGATGCTGTTGAGAGCGCTGGATCATCTGGAGGAATGGTTCGTCACCCTGCTGATGGGCGCGGCGACGCTGATCATCTTCATTGCCGTCGTCCATCGCTACGCCTCCGGGCTGGCGATTCCCGGCGTGCAGGACTGGCTGCTGGCCCGCGACCTGGGCTGGGCGCAGGAGCTGTGCATCATCCTGTTCGTCTGGATGGCCAAGTTCGGCGCGGCCTACGGCGTGCGCACCGGCATCCACGTCGGCGTCGATGTCCTGATCAACAGCCTGGGCGAGGGCAAGCGCCGGAAATTCATCGTTCTCGGACTGCTTTGCGGCGCGCTGTTCACCGGCATCGTCGGCACGCTTGGCGCCGCCTTCGTCTGGGAGAACGGCGCCCATTACGCCATTTTCAAGTTCCTCGGCCTCGACATCGGCAATCTTTTCGAGGGCCCGACCACGCCGGACCTGGAATGGCCGACCTGGGCCGTCTACTCGGCGGTGCCGCTGGGATCCTGGCTGATGTGCTTCCGCTTCCTCCAGGTGTGCTTCAGGTTCGTGCGCGACGGCGAGTTGCCGCACCATGACCATGGTCATGTCGAGGGCATGGGGGCGTCCGGCCAGGCGCCCGGCGAGGAGGACGACATATATCGCATGGATGACGACCTGCACCCGCGCCCGGGCGACGGGGAGGGTCGGCCATGAATACCGCCATCATCTTCGCCCTGCTCGCCGTGACCATGCTGATCGGCATGCCGGTGTCGATCGCCCTCGGCCTGACGGTGCTGACCTTTCTCTTCTTCATGACCCAGGTGCCGATCGAGGCCGTGGCGCTGAAGCTGTTCACCGGCATCGAGAAATTCGAGATCATGGCCATCCCGTTCTTCATCCTCGCCGGCAATTTCCTCACCCACGGCGGCGTGGCGCGGCGCATGATCCGCTTCGCCACCTCGCTGGTCGGCCACTGGCCGGGCGGGCTGGGACTGGGCGCCGTGGTGGCCTGCTCGCTGTTCGCCGCGATCTCGGGCTCCAGCCCGGCCACCGTCGTGGCGATCGGCTCGATCCTCATCCCGGCGATGGTCAAGGCCGGCTACCCGCTCAAGTTCGGCGCCGGCGTGGTGGCTTCGGCCGGCGGCCTCGGCATCCTCATCCCGCCCTCCATCGTCATGGTGATGTACGCGGTGTCGACCAACAGTTCGATCGGCGCCCTCTTCATGGCCGGTGTCATCCCCGGCATCGTGCTCGCCGCCATGCTGATGTTCACGACCTGGCGCCGCGCCTGGAAGAACAACTATCCGCGCGAGAGACGCGCCGGCTGGAGCGAGCGAATCACGGCCTTTCGCGAATCGGTGTGGGGGTTGCTGCTGATCGTCGTCGTCATGGGCGGCATCTATTCGGGCGTGTTCACGCCGACCGAGGCGGCGGCGATGAGCGCCGTCTATGCCTTCTTCGTCGCCGTCTTCGTCTACAAGGACATGCGCCTGAAGGACGTGCCGAAGACGCTGCTGGCCTCGGCCAACATGAGCGCGATGCTGCTCTACATCATCACCAACGCCGTCCTGTTCTCCTTCCTGCTGACGCACGAGAACATCCCGCAGGCGATTTCCGAGTGGCTGCTCTCGAGCGGCCTCGGCACCATCGGCTTCCTGCTGGCGGTGAACATCCTGCTGCTGCTGATGGGCAACTTCATGGAGGCCGCCTCGATCATTCTCATCACCGCGCCGATCCTCTTTCCCATCGCCATGAAGCTGGGCATCGACCCGGTCCATTTCGGCGTCATGATCACGGTAAACATGGAGATCGGCATGATCACGCCGCCGGTCGGGCTCAACCTCTACGTCGCCAGCGGCATCAGCAAGCTCGGCCTGACCGACATGACCAAGGCGGTCTGGCCGTGGCTGCTGACCATGCTGGTGTTCCTTGCCCTCGTCACCTACTGGCCGCCGCTGTCGCTGTGGCTGCCGCAGAAGCTCGGCATGATCGTTCCGTGACGCCGCCGCGAGCCGCTGCCGCCCGCCGCGCCGCGATCCGGACCCTGGCCGTCGCGAGGACCTGAGTCGATGTTCGAAGAGGTCGTGCATCTGGCTTTCTGGACTTCGGTCCTGCAGATCATCGTCATCGACATCCTGCTGGGCGGCGACAATGCCATCGTCATCGCCCTGGCCTGCCGCCGCCTGCCCGAGGCGCAGCGCAACCAGGGCATCTTCTGGGGGGTGGTCGGCGCCATCCTCCTGCGCATCGTTCTCATCTTCTTCGCCCTGCAACTGCTCGCCATCCCCTTCCTCAAGGTCGTCGGCGGCGCGCTGCTGCTGTGGATCGGCATCAAGCTGCTGCAGCCGCAGGACGAGGACGGCAAGGGCGAGATCGAGGGCAGCACCCATCTCTTCGGGGCGATCCGCACCATCATCGTCGCCGACGCCGTGATGAGCCTGGACAACGTGATCGCCGTCGCAGCGGCGGCCAAGGGCGACCTGATGCTGGTGATCTTCGGCATCCTCGTCAGCATCCCGATCGTCGTCTGGGGCAGCAAGTTCGTGCTCAGGCTGATGGATCGCTTCCCCGTCGTCATCACCTTCGGCGGCGCCCTGCTTGGCTGGATCGCCGGCGAGATGCTGCATGGCGACGCGGTGCTCAGGCCTCATCTCGAAGCCTATCCGGCATGGCTCAAATATGCCATGGCGGCAGCCGGCGCGGCATTCGTCGTCGTCGTCGGCAGCTGGCTGGCGAAGCGCAAGGCGGTTCCGGCGACCGTCAAGAGGGTGGCGTCGGGCGAATCTTCGGAGGGACGGGACGATGTCTGAAAAAACGGAAACGCCGGCGGCGCCCAGGATCCTCGTGCCGGTGGATGGCTCGGCCAACACCGATCGCGCGATCGACCTGCTGCTGCGCGAAATCAAGGAGGCCGGTCCGCTGGATCTGCACCTGCTCAACGTGCAGATCCCAGTGGACTCGGGTCATGCGCGCATGTTCGTCTCGAGCGGCGACATCGATGCCTATCACCGCGAGGAAGGGCAGCTCGCCCTGAAGTCGGCGCGCGACAAGCTGGAAGCGGCGGGTGTCCGGTATTCCTGGCACATCGCCGTCGGCCGCATCGCCGAAACCATCCTGCGCTTTGCCGAGGAACACGCCATCGACCGCATCGTCATGGGCACCCATGGCCGTTCCGGGCTGACCCATCTGCTGCTCGGTTCCGTGGCAAGCGAAGTCTCGCGCAGCGCTCCCATCCCGGTCACCCTGGTCAAATAGGGTTGCGCGCGGCCTTTGGGCCGCATGCCCGCCGGGCCGGCGGCAACCTGCCCCAGGGCAACGGCCCCCTCCCGCATTGCATTCCCCGCCCCGCCGCGAAAGCCGGCCGCGACCGGGCCGCCTGCCGTGCGCACGCGCTGCCTCGCGCACCGATCGGCCAAGGGGACAGCAACGAATTTTGCTGTTAAAATAACACGTTAAACTTGAGATTCAGCCGCTTTCCCAACCCTTTGATCCTGGAGCATTCAGATGGCGCTCGAGCGCACCCTGTCGATCATCAAACCCGATGCCGTGGCCAAGAACGTGATTGGCCAGATCTATTCCCGCTTCGAAGCGAACGGCCTGACCATTGTCGCCGCCCGCATGAAGCATCTGTCCCGCCAGGAGGCCGAGGGCTTCTATGCCGTGCACCGCGAGCGCCCCTTCTTCAAGGACCTGGTCGAATTCATGATCTCCGGCCCGGTCATGATCCAGGTGCTGCAGGGCGAGGGCGCGATCGCCAGGAACCGCGAACTGATGGGCGCGACCGATCCGAAGAAGGCGGCGCCGGGAACCATCCGCGCCGATTTCGCCCAGAGCATCGACGCCAATGCCGTGCATGGCTCCGACGCGCCGGAGACGGCGGCGGTCGAAATCGCCTATTTCTTCCCGGCCATGGAAGTCTTTCCGCGCTGATGAAGCAGAACCTGCTCGAATTCGATGCGCCCGCGCTGGCGGCCTGGCTCGCGGCCCAGGGCGAGAAGCCCTTCCGCGCGAAACAGCTGCTGCGCTGGCTGCATCAGTTCGGGCAGGACGACTTCGCCGGCATGAGCGACATTTCGCGCGACCTGCGCCAGCGGCTGGACGAGCTGGCCGAGGTGCGCCTGCCGCCGGTGCTGCGCGACGATGCCGCCGCCGACGGCACGCGCAAGTGGCTGCTCGATGTCGGCAACGGCAATGCCGTCGAATGCGTCTTCATCCCGGAGGAAAACCGGGGTACGCTGTGCGTTTCCAGCCAGGCCGGCTGCGCCCTCGAATGCGCCTTCTGCTCGACCGGCCGGCAGGGCTTCAGCCGCAACCTGACGGCCGGCGAGATCGTCGGCCAACTCTGGCAGGCGAAACAGGCGCTCGGCGATTTCCGTGGCCACGCCGCGGCCGAGGCGCCTGCGCGCGAGCGCGTCATCAGCAACGTCGTCCTCATGGGCATGGGCGAGCCGCTGGCCAATTTCGAGCAGGTCGTCACGGCGCTGCGCCTGATGCTCGACGACAACGCCCACGGCCTGTCGCGACGCCGCGTGACGGTGTCGACTGCCGGCATCGTGCCGGCCATCGACCGCCTGCGCGACGCGTGCCCGGTGGCGCTGGCGGTGTCGCTGCACGCGCCGGACGACGCCCTGCGCGACCGGCTGGTGCCGATCAACCGCAAGTACCCGCTGGCCGAGCTGATGGCGGCCTGCCGGCGCTATCTGGAGAAGTCGCCGCGCGACTTCATCACCTTCGAGTACGTCATGCTCGACGGCGTCAATGACAGCGACGCCCACGCGCACGCGCTGGTCCGCCTCGTCGCCGGCTTGCCGTGCAAGTTCAACCTGATCCCCTTCAACGCCTTCCCGAATTCCGGTTTCAGGCGCTCGCCGGCGCCGCGCCTGCGCCGCTTCGCCGAGATCCTCATGCAGGCGCATCTGGTGACGACGACGCGCAAGACGCGCGGCGACGACATCGACGCCGCCTGCGGCCAGCTTGCTGGCCGCGTGCTCGACCGGACGCGGCGACGGGAGAAACGCTCGATCCTCACCGCGGAGACCGCATCATGAACCGGCTCACCCTGCCTCTTCTTGCCGCCTGCCTGACGGCTTGCGCCGGCGGCCCTCTTGACCGCGGCGCCGGCCAGGCCACCGCGCCGGTGTCCGAGCAGACCGCCAGCGGCGCGGCCGAAAAGAGCGCGAAGACGCACACCGAGCTGGGCGCGCTCTATCTGCAGGCCGGCAATCTTGCCGTCGCCATGGAGGAAGCGCGCCTGGCGACGGCGATCGATCCGGGTTACGCGCCGGGCTTCGCCCTGATGGGCATGGCACACATGGTCTTGAACGAGACGGCGCAGGCCCAGGCGGCGCTGGATCGCGCCGTCCAGCTGGCGCCCGGCGACCCGCAGATCGCCAACGACTACGGCTGGTTCCTCTGCCAGAGCGGCCGGGAGCGGGAGTCGTTCAGGTATTTCGAAATGGCCGCCGCAAATCCGCTCTACAAGACGCCGACCCGCCCCTATACCAACGCCGGGCTGTGCTATCTGCGGCTCAAGGATGACAAGTCTGCGGAAGCCAACTTCCAGCGCGCCGTGCTGCTCGACGGCTCGAATGCTCAGGCCCTCTACCACCTCTCCAGCCTGTCATACCGCAAGGGTGATTACCTCGCCGCGAAAAAACTTCTGACCGAGCTGCACCGGCTGATGGAGCCGAATGCGGAGACGCTCTGGCTCGGCTTGCGCATCGAGCGCAAGCTCGGCGACCGCCAGGCCGAGGCGAGCCTGGCCGCCCAGTTGCGCCGCAAGTTCGCCGATTCTCCCGAGTACCAGGCCTTGCTGAAGGGCAGCTTCGAGTGAACGAGTCCGCAGCTGCCGCAAGCGATCCGCAGGCGGAGCCGGGCCCAGGCGCCGTGCTGCGCATGGCGCGCGAGGCGCGCGGCGCCACCATCGCGGAAATCGCGGCGGCGCTCAAGATGAGCCCGCGCCAGATCGAGGCGATCGAAAGCGAGGAATTCTCGCGCCTGTCCGGGCCGACCTTCGTTCGCGGCTTCGTCCGCAATTACGCCCGGCTGCTGAAGATCGACGCCGTCCCCCTGCTCGATGCGCTGGCCGAGCGGGCGGCCCTGCCGCAGGTCGAGCTCAATGCGCCGGCCGACGTCGGCGTCAAGATGCCCGTTGCCCATGTCCGCCACGGCAAGAGTCTGCTGCCCGCAACGCTGGCCGCGCTGGCCCTGCTGGCCGTCGCCCTGCTGCTTTACTTCGACGTGATCGATCCCTTGCGGATGCTGTGGCGCCAGGATGCGCCGGGTCCGGCGATCGCGCAACAGGCGGAACAGCCGGTGCAGCCGGATGCCTCGGCCGGTCTTCCTGCGGCGGCGCCTGCCGCAGACAGCAAGCCGGGCCAGGCCGGCGAGGCGGCGCCGGTGGCGGGCGCCGGCGAACTGCGCTTCAGCTTCGAGGGAAACTCCTGGGTCGAGGTGAGGGACGCGAGCGGCAGGACCATCTTCTCGCAGATGAACGCAAAGGGCTCGACGCAAACGGTGCAGGGCCTGCCGCCCTTGCAGCTGGTCATCGGCAACGCTTCTTCCGTCCGGCTGCAGTACAACGGCGAGGCCGTCGACCTGGCGCCGCATACCCGCGTCGAAGTGGCGCGGCTGACGCTCGAATGAGGCGCTCGGGGACGGCTTGATGGACAGGGTAGTGGAACAGCGGGAAGGGCCTCTGCCGCGGCGGCCGGCGCGCAGCGTCAGGGTCGGCGGCGTGGCCATCGGCGGCGCGCATCCGGTCGTCGTGCAGTCGATGACCAATACCGACACGGCGGACGCGGCGGCGACCGCCGCCCAGGTGGCGCAGCTCGCCGGCGCCGGCTCGGAGATCGTGCGGATCACGGTGAATACGCGGGAGGCGGCACGGGCAGTGCCGGAGATCCGCGAGCGCCTGCTGGCCATGGGCGTGGCGGTGCCGCTGGTGGGAGACTTCCATTTCAACGGCCACAAGCTGCTGGCGGAAACCCCCGCCTGCGCCGAGGCGCTCGACAAGCTGCGCATCAACCCCGGCAACGTTGGCCGCGGCGCCAAGCGGGATGACCAGTTCGCGCAGATCATCGAGATTGCCTGCCGCCAGGCCAAGCCGGTGCGCATCGGCGTCAACTGGGGCAGCCTCGACCCGGCGCTGCTGGCGCGCGTCATGGACGAGAACGCGCGGCGGCCGCAGCCGAAGGGCGCCGCCCAGGTGATGCGCGAGGCCATGGTCGCCTCGGCGCTGGAAAGTGCTGCCCAGGCCGAGGCCCTCGGCCTGCCGGGCGATGCCATCGTGCTGTCGTGCAAGGTCAGCGGAGTGCAGGATCTGATCGCCATCTATCGCGACCTGGCCGCCCGCTGCGACTACCCGCTGCACCTCGGCCTGACCGAGGCCGGCATGGGCTCGAAGGGCATCGTCGCCTCGACGGCGGCGCTGGCGGTGCTGCTGCAGGAGGGCATCGGCGACACCATCCGCGTCTCGCTGACGCCGCAGCCCGGCGGTGACCGTGCGCAGGAGGTGGTCGTCGCCCAGGAGATCCTGCAGACCCTGGGTCTGCGCGCCTTCGTGCCGCTGGTGGCGGCCTGTCCGGGCTGCGGGCGTACCACCAGCACGGTGTTCCAGGAACTGGCGCAAGACATCCAGGCGCACGTGCGCCAGCGCATGCCGCAGTGGCGCCTGGAATACGAGGGCGTCGAGAACATGACGCTGGCGGTGATGGGCTGCGTCGTGAACGGCCCGGGCGAGAGCAAGCATGCCGATATCGGCATCAGCCTGCCCGGCACGGGCGAGACGCCGGTGGCGCCGGTGTTCATCGACGGCGAGCGCGCCGTCACGCTGAAAGGGGAGGGCATCGCCGCCGAATTCAAGGCGATCGTCGATGCCTACGTGGCGCGCAAGTATCCGCGCCGAAGGACGGGCTGAGCCGGCAATGAACCAGACGATCCAGGCCGTGCGCGGCATGAACGACATCCTGCCCGACGAGGCCGAGCTGTGGGAGCGCTTCGACGAGACGGTGCGCGCCTGGCTGCGCGCCTACGGCTACCGGCCGATCCGCCTGCCGCTGGTCGAGCCGACGCCGCTGTTCGCCCGCGCCATCGGCGAGGTGACCGACATCGTCGAGAAGGAGATGTATTCCTTCGTCGACGCGTTGAACGGCGAGGCGCTGACGCTGCGCCCGGAGGGTACCGCTTCCTGCGTGCGCGCGCTGCTGCAGCACAGCCTGCTGCATGGCGGGCCGCGCCGGCTCTGGTACGCCGGCCCGATGTTCCGCCACGAGCGGCCGCAGAAGGGCCGCTACCGGCAGTTTCACCAGTACGGCGTCGAGGCCTTCGGCTATGCCGGGCCGGACATCGATGCCGAGCAGATCGTCATGTGCGCGCGCCTGTGGGAGGAACTCGGCCTGGGCGGCATCCGGCTGGAGATCAACTCGCTGGGCAGCCCGGCGGAGCGCCAGCACCATCGCGCCGAGCTGGTCGCCTACCTGGAGCGCCAGGGCGAGGCCCTCGACGCCGACGCCCGGCGCCGGCTGCACAGCAACCCGCTGCGCATCCTCGACAGCAAGAACCCGCAGATGCAGGCGCTGGTCGAGGCGGCGCCCAGGCTGATGGATTTCCTCGGCGAGGACTCACTCGCCCATTTCGAGGGCGTACAGGCCCTGCTCAAGGACGCCGGCATCCCTTATCGCATCAATCCGCGCCTGGTGCGCGGCCTCGACTACTACAACCTGACCGTCTTCGAATGGATCACGGACAGGCTCGGCGCCCAGGGCACGGTCTGCGGCGGTGGCCGCTTCGACGGGCTGATCGGGCAGCTCGGTGGCAAGCCGGCGCCGGCCTGCGGCTTCGCCATGGGCGTCGAGCGGCTGATCGCCCTGCTCGAAGCGGAACAGGGCGAGGCGGCGCGGCAGGCGGCACGCAGCGCACCCGACGTCTACGTCGTGCACCAGGGCGAGACGACGCTGCGGCCGGCCTTCGCCGCGGCCGAGGCGCTGCGCGGCGCCGGCCTCGACGTGCTGCTGCATTGCGGCGGCGGCAGTTTCAAGTCGCAGATGAGGCGCGCCGACGCCTCCGGCGCGCCGCTGGCGCTGATCCTCGGCGACGACGAGGTGCGCGAGGGCTGCGCCAGCCTGAAGACCCTGCGCGAGGAGCGGCCGCAGCGGCGCATTCCGCTGGAAACCCTCGCCGATGAAATCGGCAACCTTCTTTTTGGGGACGACGACGATGGCAGCCTATGACCTGGAAGAGCAGGAACAGATATCGGAGCTGAAAACCTTGTGGAAGATGCACGGCAACCGGGTGACGGGCCTGCTGCTGGCCGCCGCCCTCGCCGTCGCCGGCTGGCAGGGCTGGAATTTTTACCAGCGCCAGCAGGGTGCGGCGGCCTCGCGCCTCTACGCCGCGCTCGAGCAGGCCGTCATGGAGCGCAACGCCAGGAAAGTGAGGGAGGTTGCCGGAGAGCTCATCGAGAAGCACCCGCGCACGACCTATGCGGCCATGGCGGCCCTGACTTCGGCGCGCCTGCAGTTCGACGCGGGGGACCTGAAGACCGCGCGGGCGCAGTTGCAGTGGGCGGCGGAGAAGGGCGGCGACCGCGACCTGCGCGACCTGGCGCGCCTGCGCCTGGCCCACGTCCTCGTCGACGACCAGGCGGCCGACGAGGCGCTCAAGCTGCTCGCCGAGGCGCCGGCGCCGGCATTCGCGCCGCGCTTCGACGAGTTGCGCGGGGACATTCTCCTCGGCCAGGGCAAGCGGGAAGAGGCGCGTAGCGCCTATCAATCGGCGCTGGCGCGCCAGGAGGCGCTCGACAAGACCGCCAGCCTCCCGGCCGGCGCCGACGTGCAGTACCGCAACCTGCTGCAACTCAAGACGGACGCCCTCGGAGAACGATGACGATGCGAGCCGCGCTTGGTCTGGTCGTCGCGGTGCTTGCATTGGCCGGCTGCTCGACCATGGAAAAACTTAATCCGGTCAACTGGTTTTCCAGCGCGCCCAAGGTGAAACCGGCGGAACTCGGCCCGATCAGCCCGAGCGCCCGGCTGGCGGTGCTCTGGCAAGGCTCGGCGGGCAGCGCCGGCGCCTACGTGCTGACGCCGGCCGTGGTCGGCTCGACGGTGTATGCCGCCGGCCATGACGGCGCGCTGACGCGCTACGACAACGGCAGCCAGGCCTGGCGCATCGACGCCGGCAGGAAGATTTCCGGCGGCGTCGGCGCCAACGGCCGCCTGGTGGCGGTGGCGACGCCGAAGGGCGAGGTGCTGGCCTTCGACGACAGCGGCAAGGCGCTGTGGACGGCGCGCGTCAGCTCCGAGGTGCTGGCGGCGCCGCTGGTCAGCGAGGACGGCCTGGTGCTGGTGCGCAGCGGCGACAACCGCATCTTCGCCTTCGATGCCGCCGACGGCAAGCGCAAATGGGTCTATCAGCGCAGCACGCCGGCGCTGTCCCTGCGCAGCAATGTCGGCGTGGCGATTGCCGGCAAGATGCTTCTGGCCGGCTTCCCCGGCGGCAAGCTGGTGGCCATCGCCCTCAACAACGGCGCCGCGGTGTGGGAGGCCACCGTCGCCCTGCCCAAGGGCGCCACCGAGCTGGAACGGGTCGCCGATGTCACCAGCACCCCGGTCGCCGGCGAGCGGGAAGTCTGCGCCGTCGCCTTCCAGGGGCGCGTCGCCTGCTTCGATCTGGCATCCGGCAACCACCTCTGGTCGCGCGACCTGTCCTCGACGGCCGGCCTCGACATGGACGAGCGCGCCCTCTACGTGGTCGACGACAAGGGCGCGGTGCATGCCCTCGACCGGATCAACGGCGCGACGCTGTGGAAGCAGGACAAGCTCTTCATGCGCCGGCTGAGCCGGCCGCTCGCTCTCGGCGGTTTCGTCGCCGTCGGCGACTACCAGGGCGTCGTCCACCTGCTCGCGCGCGACAGCGGCGCCTTCGCCGCGCGGCTGGCCACCGACGGCAGCGGCATCGCCGCCGAGCCGCAGCGGCTGGCGCGCGGCTTCCTCGTGCAGACGCGCAACGGCGGCCTCTACGCGCTCGTGGCGGAATGAGGCGACATGGCCGGCCCGCTCGCCTTCTTCGACGGCCAGTTCCGCCGCCAGCTCGCCGCAGGGGAGTTCGCCCTCAATCCCTTCGAGGCGGCGGCGCTGCCCTACCTGCGCGGGCGCGTCCTCGACCTTGGCTGCGGACTGGGCAATCTCGCCCTCGCGGCGGGTCGCCGCGGCTGCCAGGTGCTGGCGGTGGACGCCTGCGCCAGCGCGGTTGGCCGCATCAACCGCGAGGCGGCGGCTGAGGGCCTGCGCGTGCGCGCCGTCGCCGCCGACCTGGGCGACTACGCCATCGAGGGCGAATACGACACGGTGAATTGCATCGGCCTGCTGATGTTCCTGCCGCGGCCGCGGGCCCTCGCCCTGCTCGAGGCCCTGCAGGCGGCGGTCGCCGGCGGCGGCTGCGCCATCGTCAACGTCCTCGTCGAGGGCACCAGCTACCTCGAGATGTTCGGCGACGAGGAATACACCCTGTTTGGCCGCGGCGAGATCGCCGCGCGCTTCGCCGGCTGGCGGCCCTGCCTGTCGCGCATCGAGGAATTTCCCGCGCCGCGCGCCACCCGCAAGGTTTTCGCCACCGTCATCGCGCGCAAGCCGGCCGGCGCCAGCCGATGAAGCCGACCCTGGTCATCGTCGGCCGGCCGAACGTCGGCAAGTCCACGCTGTTCAACCGCCTGACCCGCTCGCGCGACGCCCTGGTGGCGGATGCGCCCGGGCTGACGCGCGACCGCCACTATGGCCACGGCCGCGTCGGCGCGCGCCCTTACCTGGTCGTCGACACCGGCGGCTTCGAGCCGGATGCCCGCCAGGGCATCCTCGCCGAGATGGCGCAGCAGGCCGAGGCGGCCATCGCCGAGGCGGACATGCTGCTGTTCATGGTCGACGCCCGCGCCGGGCTGACGGCGCAGGACGCGACCATCGCCGAGCGGCTGCGGCGCAGCGGCCGTCCGCTGCGGCTGGTGGTGAACAAGGCGGAGGGCATGGATCGCGCCCTCGTCGCCGCCGAGTTCCACGAACTGGCCTGCGGCGAGCCGCTGGTGATCTCGGCCGCCCATGGCGACGGCGTGCGCGACCTGGTCGAGGAGGCGCTGGCGCCGTTCCCGCAGCCGGCGGAGGAAGCCGAGGAGACGGGCCCGCCGTCGCCGCGCGTCGCCGTCGTCGGCCGTCCCAATGCCGGTAAGTCGACGCTGGTCAACGCCCTGCTCGGCGAGGAGCGCATGATCGCCTTCGACCAGCCGGGCACGACGCGCGACGCCATCGCCGTGCCCTTCCAGCGCAAGGGCCGCCATTACACGCTGATCGACACCGCCGGCCTGCGGCGCAAGGGCAGAGTGTTCGAGAGCATCGAGAAGTTCTCCGTCATCAAGACCCTGCAGGCGATCGAGGAGGCCAACGTCGTCGTCCTGGTGCTCGACGCCAGCCAGGACGTCTCGGACCAGGACGCCCACATCGCCGGCTTCTGTATCGAGGCCGGCCGCGCCATGGTGCTGGCGGTCAACAAGTGGGACGGCGCCGATGCCTACCGCCGCGAGCGCATCCGCGCCGACCTGGCGCGCAAGCTGAACTTCCTCGGTTTCGCCAGGACGCATTTCATCAGCGCGCTGAAGGGCGAGGGCATCGATGCCCTGATGGACTCGGTCGATGCCGCCTATGCCGCGGCGATGGCGAGGATGCCGACGCCGCGGCTGACCCGGCTCCTGCTGGCGGCCGTGGAGAAGCAGGCGCCGCCGCGCCATGGCATCTTTCGCCCCAAGCTGCGCTACGCCCACCAGGGCGGCAGCAACCCGCCCGTCATCGTCATCCATGGCAATGCCCTCGAGCATGTCGGCGATGCCTACCGGCGCTATCTCGAGCGCAGTTTCATGGAAGCGTTCAGGCTGAAAGGCACCCCGCTGCGCGTCGAGTTCCGCAACTCGCGCAACCCTTTCGCGCATAAAAGGCGCTGATTCCGGCAGGCCGCCGGTCTGCTGGCGGAGAGCGGAAAAATCCGGTAAAGTGCTTGACCGATCGATGTTTTTTCCCGCGGGGCCACACCATGAGCAACAAAGGGCAACTGTTACAAGACCCGTTCCTGAACACGCTGCGCCGGGAGCACATCCCGGTCTCCATCTACCTGGTGAACGGCATCAAGCTGCAGGGACAAGTGGAGTCCTTCGACCAGTACGTCGTCCTGCTCAAGAACACCGTGACGCAGATGGTGTACAAACACGCCATTTCCACGGTCGTTCCGGCGCGCCCGGTCAATATCTCGCACGAGCCCGGCGAAAATTGATGGACGACCGCGCCGGCCGGGCAGTCGCCCGCCGGGCATCGCGATCCCGTGCCTGAACGCCTTGAAGGCGGCGAGAAGACCGTTCTCGTCCAGCTGGACTTCGGCGAGGGCGATGCCGATGAGCGCCTCGACGAGTTCAGGCTGCTCGCCGCCTCGGCCGGAGCCGTCCCGCTTGCCGTCGTCGGCGGCCGGCGCGAGCGCCCGGATGCCGCCCTGTTCGCCGGCAAGGGCAAGGTGGCCGAGATCGCCGAGGCCGTGCGCGAGTGCAGCGCGACCCTCGTCCTCTTCAACCACGAATTGAGCGCCGCCCAGCAGCGCAATCTGGAAAAGGCGCTGGAATGCCGCGTTGTCGACCGCAGCAGCCTGATCCTCGACATCTTCGCCCAGCGCGCGATAAGCCATGAAGGCAAGCTGCAGGTGGAACTGGCGCAGCTGCAGCACCTGGCCACCCGGCTGGTGCGCGGCTGGACCCACCTCGAGCGGCAGAAGGGCGGCATCGGCCTGCGCGGGCCGGGCGAGACCCAGCTGGAAACCGACCGGCGCCTGCTCGGCAAGCGGGTCAAGGTGCTCAAGGAGCGCCTGGCCCAGCTCGAGCGCCAGCGCGCCGTCCGGCGGCGGGCGCGTAGCCGCCGCGAGGTGCTCGCCGTCTCGCTCGTCGGCTATACCAACGCCGGCAAGTCGACGCTCTTCAATGCCCTGACCAAGGCCGGCGCCTACGCGGCGGACCAGTTGTTCGCGACGCTCGACACCACCTCCCGGCGACTGTGGCTGGAAGGCGCCGGGCAGGTCGTGCTCTCCGACACGGTCGGCTTCATTCGCGACCTGCCGCACACGCTCGTCGCCGCCTTCCACGCCACGCTGGAGGAGACCGCCAGCGCCGACCTGCTGCTCCACGTCGTCGATGCCGTCAGCCGCGACCGCGAGGCGCAGATCGCCGCGGTCAACAAGGTTCTCGAGGAAATCGGCGCCGCCGGGGTGCCGCAAATTCTCGTCTGGAACAAGGTCGACGCCATGGCCGGCTCGCCGGCGATCGAGCGTGACGCCTATGGTAGAATCTTTCGCGTCCGGGTCAGCGCCAGGACGGGCGCCGGGCTGGGTTTGTTGCGGCAGGCGCTGGCCGAGGCGGCGCAGGCCGGATCGGCTGCGCCCGTTATCGACGCGGCCTAATCTTTCTGAACGACGTTTCTCCCCCGATGATTACTGGCATTCTCATGTCGCTGAACGACCCGCAATGGGGCAACCGGCCCAAGCAGGGGCCGCCCGACCTCGAGGAACTGTGGCGCGACTTCAACCGCCGCCTGAGCGGCTTGTTCGGCAAGAAGGGCCGCGGTGGCGGCAGCGGCGACGGCTCGCGCCCGCCGCTGAATGCCAGGGCCTTCGGCGGCGGCATCGGCGCGCTGGTCGTGCTGATCCTCGTCGTCTGGCTGGCCAGCGGCTTCTACATCGTGGATGCCAGCCAGCGCGGCGTCGTTCTGACTTTCGGCAAATATTCGCAGACCACCGAGCCGGGCCTGCGCTGGCGGCTGCCCTATCCGTTCCAGTCGCACGAGATCGTCCGGCTGACCGACGTCCGCGTCGTCGAGGTCGGCTATCGCGGCTCGGACAAGAACCGGGTGCTGAAGGAAGCGCTGATGCTGACCGACGACGAGAACATCATCAGCATCCAGTTCGCCGTGCAGTGGTTCCTCAAGGATCCGCAGGCATATCTGTTCAACAACCGCAATCCCGACGACACCGTGCTGCAGGCGGCGGAAACCGCCATGCGCGAGGTGGTCGGCAAGAGCAAGATGGACTTCGCCCTCTACGAGGGCCGCGAGCAGGTGGCCGCCCACGCCACCAAGCTGATGCAGGACATCCTCGATCGCTACGACACCGGCATCGTCGTCTCGCAGCTGAAGCTGCAGAACGTGCAGCCGCCCGAGCAGGTGCAGGCCGCCTTCGACGACGCCGTCAAGGCCGGCCAGGACCGCGACCGCCAGATCAACGAGGGGCAGGCCTACGCCAACGACGTCATTCCCCGCGCCCGCGGCACCGCGGCCCGCCTGCTCGAGGAAGCCAACGGCTACAAGGGCAGGGTGATCGCCAATGCCGAGGGCGAGGCGAGCCGCTTCAAGCAGGTGCTGGTCGAATACGGCAAGGCGCCGGAAGTGACACGCAAGCGCATGTACCTCGAAACGATCGAGCAGGTGCTCTCCAGCAGCAGCAAGATCCTGCTCGATGCCAAGGGGGCGGGCAATCTGCTCTACCTGCCGCTCGACAAGCTGATGCAGGCGGCCGGCGCGACTGCCGCCGGCGCCGCGGCCGCCCAGCCGGCCGCGGGCGCCGCCAGCCATGGCGCGGAAGCGCCGGCGCCGGCCGAGCGTGGCGAGGCGGCGCTGCGCTCGCGCGATTCGCTGCGCTCGCGCGAGCGGGGGGAGCGCTGACATGCAACGCAACCTGCCCTTCATCGCCGCCTTCGTCCTCGCCCTGCTGGCGGCCGCCGCCATGTCGATGTACACCGTCGACCAGCGGCGCTACGCCATCGTTTTCCAGCTCGGCGAGATCAAGGACGTCATCGCCGAGCCCGGCCTCTATTTCAAGTGGCCGCTGATCCAGAACGTGCGCTCTTTCGACAAGCGCATCCTCACCTATGACGCGCCGGAGCCGGAGCGCTTCATCACCTCGGAGAAGAAGCCGGTGCTGGTCGACGCCTTCGTCAAGTGGCGCATCGTCGACGTGCGGCAGTACTACATCTCGGTGCAGGGCGACGAGGCGCTGGCCCATGTCCGCCTGTCGCAGACGGTGAATGCCGGCCTGCGCGACGAGTTCTCCAAGCGCAGCGTGCACGACGTCGTCTCCGGCGAGCGCGAGAAGATCATGGACGAGGTGCGCACCAAGGCCGACGCCGACACGCGCGCCATCGGCGTGCAGATCGTCGACGTGCGGCTGAAGCGCGTCGACCTGCCGCAGGAGGTGTCCGAGTCCGTCTATCGCCGCATGGAGACCGAGCGCAAGCGGGTGGCCAACGAGCTGCGCTCGACCGGCGCCGCCGAGGCGGAGAAGATCAAGGCCGACGCCGACAAGCAGCGCGAAATCATCATCGCCGAGGCCTACCGCGACGCCCAGCGCACCAAGGGCGAGGGCGACGCCCGGGCCACCGCCCTCTACGCCAACGCCTTTGGCCAGAACAGCGAGTTCTACGCCTTCTACCGCAGCCTCGAGGCCTATCGCGCCAGCTTCCGCAACAAGGGCGACCTGCTGGTGGTCGAGCCGGGCACCGAGTTCTTCAAGTACCTGAAGAGCACCGGCCGGGACGCCAAGTGACGTCGTGACCACCACGCTGCTGGCGGCGTTCGCGCTGATGCTCGTGCTCGAGGGCCTGCTGCCCTTCGCTGCGCCGAAAGCGTGGAGGGAAGCCTTCCGCCGCATGACCGAGCTGGCCGACGGCCAGCTGCGCTTCCTCGGCCTGGCTTCCATCAGCGCCGGCGTCATTCTGCTTTACCTCGTCAAGTGAGCATGCTGCGCTGGCTGCTGCCCGAGTCCATCGAGGACGTCCTGCCGGCCGAGGCAGGACGCATCGAGGCCATGCGGCGCGCCCTGCTCGACGAATTCGCCCTGCATGGCTACGAGCTGGTCATGCCGCCGCTGCTGGAGTATGTCGAATCGCTGCTCACCGGCAGCGGCCACGACATGGATTTGCGCACCTTCAAGCTGGTCGACCAGCTGTCCGGCCGCACCATGGGCGTGCGCGCCGACATCACGCCGCAAGTGGCGCGCATCGACGCCCATCTGCTCAACCGCCGGGGCGTCGCCCGCCTGTGCTACTGCGGCAGCGTGCTGCATGCCCTGCCGTCCGGGCTGACCGCCACGCGGGAACCGCTGCAGATCGGCGCGGAACTCTACGGCCATGCCGGCATCGAGGCCGACGCCGAGGTGATCCGCCTGCTGGCCCGCGCGCTCGGGCTGGCCGGCGTCGCGGCGACGCGCATCGATCTCGGCCATGTCGGCGTCTTCCGCGCCCTGGCGGCGCGCGGCGGACTGGAGGCGGGGCTGGAGCAGGAACTGTTCGCCGTGATGCAGGCCAAGGACCTGCCCGCCCTGCGCGAGCTGGTCGGCGGCATCGCCGAGCCGGTGCGCTCTTCCCTGCTCGCCCTGCCGGAATGCTATGGCGGGCCGGAGGCGCTGGAGCGGGTGCTCGAGCTGAACCGCGGCGACGGCGAGATCGCCCAGGCGGTCGGCGATCTGCACCGCCTGGCTTCGGCGCTGGCGGATTTGCCGGTCAGCTTCGACCTTGCCGACTTGCGCGGCTACCACTACCACAGCGGGGTAGTGTTCGCCGCCTACTGCGAGGATCATCCCGGCGCCATCGCCCTCGGCGGCCGTTACGACGAGGTCGGCAAGGCCTTCGGCCGCGGCCGCCCGGCGACCGGCTTCAGCATGGACTTGCGTGTGCTGGCGCGGCTGGCGGCGGCGAACGGGCAGCCGCGCGGCATCCTCGCGCCGGCATCGGGGGAGGCGGCGCTGCGCGAGGCGATCGGCGCGCTGCGCGCCAGGGGCGAGATCGTCGTCGAGATGCTGCCCGGACACGAAGGCAGCTGGCGCGAGACCGGCTGCGACCGGCAACTGGTCCTGCGCGGCGGCAGGTGGCAGGCCGAGGCCATTCAGGAGGAAGCGTAGGTCATGGCGAAGAACGTGGTCGTCATCGGCACCCAGTGGGGCGACGAGGGCAAGGGCAAGGTGGTCGACTGGCTGACCGACCATGCCCAGGGCGTGGTGCGCTTCCAGGGCGGCCACAATGCCGGCCATACCCTGGTCATCGGCAACGAAAAAACCGTCCTGCACCTGGTGCCCTCGGGCATCCTGCGCGAGAAGGTGGTCTGCTACATCGGCAACGGCGTGGTG
>CAUJIV010000021.1 GCA_963205435.1 Pseudomonadota bacterium | reverse complement strand
CTATGCCGAGGCGCTGCCGCTGGCGCGGCGGCTCTACCTCACGGAGATCCACCGCGACTATGCGGGCGACGCCCGCTTCCCGTCATTCGACCGGCAACGCTGGCGGGAAACCTCACGCGAACGCAGCCGCACGGCCGATGGGCTGGCGTTCGATTTTGCGATCTACGACCGCGATTGGAATCGGAATCCGTGTTAGCGCTGGACCGCGCGGGTCGCTGAAAGGCTCCCGCTAACCGCCCGTATAAGGGGGCTGATACGGAGGCGGCGACTGCGGAGAATGCGGCGGCGTGATGGCGCCCGGGCTGTCTCCCGAGGAAAAGCCCGATGGCACCGGCGCAGGCGGCGCCAGCAGGGGATCGAGCGCGTTGCGCCGCGTGAAGGCCGGCAGCGTATTGGCATCCGGCACATAGGCCGACTGTCCGGCCTCCACCAGCAGGCAGCCGGCCGCGTTGCACACCTCGACCAGCCCGGAATTCGTCGTCACGGTGATGCTGTTGCCGTAGGCCACCGCGTACTCCGTGCCGCGAATGCCGATGGTCGCCACGGCGGTGTCGAGCCGATAAGCTTTGCGATCGGCCTTGCCGATGGCGCCGGTGATGGTGCGCATGGCGCCCTTCAAAAGGCGAAAGAATCCCTTCTCGCTGCCGTCCGGCTGGCCCTTGAATTCGTAGGCGTCGATGCGAAATTGCGTCTGCGGCTGAAGCGATACCATGGCGCCGTCGGTGAACCGCAGCTGGGCTCGACCGCTGCCGGTGTCGATGGTCTCTCCGGCGCTGACTTCCATGCCCCGGGCCAATGGCTTCCTGACTCCATCCGCTTGTATGGCTGCCACCTCCCCGACGGTGAAATCGACCTTTGCCGCACCGGCAAACAGCTTGCCGGAATACAGGCACAGCATCAGAAGGATTCCGCTAAACACAAAGAATCCGATCCTGGCACCCGATTCACGCCTTTGCAAAAGAACTTCCATGACCGCAATGCCTCCGTTTTCGAACTCGAAAAAGCCTGGACATTATGCCATGATCACATCCGGTATCCCGTTCAGGCCATGAGCACAATCAAGACCGATGGCATCGTCGTGCTGGGGCCCTTCAGGTCCGGCACTTCGCTCGCCTGTCGAATCCTTTCCGGTCTGGGCGTGGATTTCGGCCCGGAAGAAGCCATGCTCGAGCCGGATCCCTTCAATCCGCAAGGCTACCTGCAGCGGGCGGATGTCCGGCTGGCAAATAATCTGTTCATTCGTTCTGCCGGCTGTACGGTTGCCGGGCCGGGCGATCCGGAACGCCTTGCCCGTTCCGGCGACCTCAGCATCCTGACCAGGCCTGACCTCGGCTGGCGCGCCGGCTCTCCTCAATGGGGCATCAAGGATCCACGGCTTTGCGCCACGCTGCTGTCATGGCTGTCGGCCGGAATGCTGGATTCGACACGCATTCGGATCGTGCTGGTATGCCGGCGCCAGGAGGAGAGCGCGCGCAGCATGTTCGCCATGCCCGAACTGTCGAGGCTCCTGCATCCCAGGACCCTCGTCTCGGCCAGAAAGACCATCGCACAATATGCCGGGTACGCGGCGTGGCATGCGAAGCATCTCGGCCTGCCCGTATTCATGCTTTCCTTCGAGGAATTGCTGGCGCATCCCGCCGAGCAAGTCAGGCGCCTGGCAGCATTCGCCGGCTGCGGAAACGGCCGGGAGATCGAGGCGTCGATCGCCCTGGTGGCGTGAGCCGAGGCCGCCCGGGGCGCATCCTGGGAAAAGTCAGTCTCCCCGGCACGGCGGAAATCCGTTCGCCCTCCGATGCCGTCTCAATCCAGTCGCGAGATGAAATCCTCGTGCTTGCCGCCTTCGCCGCGGACGATGGCCTCGACCCTGTTCCAGCGAAAAATGAAACGATGGCCGAGCCCCTCGGAGAAGGCCGCTTCGAGCCGCTGTTTCTCGCCTTCCGTCAGCGCCCGTTCCATCACGTAGGCGACTTCGAGCCCGGCCGGATCATGCTGAATGATCTGAAACTGCCTGACCGGCGCCACGGCAAGCCACGAGGCGGAAGGAAAGCTCGGCCAATGCCGCCGTCCGTCCGGCAGCACGATCATGTTGCGCCGGCGACCGTGGATGCGTGAAATCACCGGCAGACCCCTCCCGCAATCGCAGGGACTCCCGACTTCCGCGTAATCCCCGATCTCGTAGCGGATCAGCGGCATGGCGAAGTTGTGCAGCGGCGTGAGCACGACCCGCCCCGTCTCGCCGGGACCGCAGGGACGCCCCGCCTCGTCGAGGATCTCCACCAGCAGGTTCTCCGACTGCACATGGTAGTGCTCGTGCCGCGGGCACTGCAGGGCGATGTAGCCCGCCTCCTCGCAGCTGTAGCCGTCGGCGACCTCGACGCCCCAGGCCGCGCGCACGGCCTCGCGCAGGTCCGGCCGCAGCGCCTCGCTGTAGCTGCGCGCCTGGCGCAGCCGCGGCAGGCGAACGCCGCGGCGCAACGACAGCTCGGCGAGCGCCTGCAGGTTGCTGGCGTGGGTGATCAGATAATCCGGATCCTCGCGCACCAGCCAGTCGAGCTGCCGCTCGACATCGGTGCGCACATTGAGCGTCGCGCCCGGCCCGGTGCGGAACAGCGCCGCCGCCGGCAAGCCCCAGTCGGGCCAGCGGCCTTCCTGCACCTTGATGCGGATGGCGGCCAGCTTGCCCGAGAAGTCCCGCTCCTGCCAGAGGTGCTCGCGCAGAGTCAGCGCGTTCCAGAACAGCTGGGCCGCCCCGGTTTGCAGGAAGCGCACCGGCATGCCGGTCGAGCCCGAGCTTTGTCCCTCGACAACGGCGCCATGGCCGGGCGGCACCGCGCTGCTTCTCAGAGACGCGAAGTTGTCCTGCAGTGCTTTGCGCGACAGCCTGGGCAAGGCTTCGAAGGCATTCCAGTCCAGACGATCGACGTCGATGTCGCGCAAGAACCCGGCGTAATGGGAAACAGTGGCGCGGGCGTGCCGCAGCAGGTGCCTGAGCTGGTCGAGCTGGCGCTCGCGCAGGCGCTCCGCCGCCAGCCATTGCGAACGCTCCAGCTGAAACAGCAGCGCGGCGAGGTGCGCGCCCGGATCCGCCGGTATGCCCGGCCAGCCGATGCCGGCGACGACGCCGCGCACCACCGGCTCCGCCGCAACCGCTTGTCGGCGCGGATCGCTCATGCATCCGCCCCGGCATCGCGCGGCACCGTGAAACTCTCCGGCGGCAGTCCGAGCAAATGACGCTGCCACATCGTCTCGAAGGCGCGGTCCAGCTCGTGCACCCGCCGCGCGGTATCGAAGAGTGTGCAGCTGGCGCGATTTCCTGCAAGCTTCGCGCGCAGCGTGGCCAGATCCTCCGGCCGCGACGCCAGCCGCAAGGCCGTGGCTTCGTAGCCGACCTGATTCGGCGCCACCAGTTCCGGCAGGCCGCACGCGCGGACGATGCTGGCGCCGATGTGCGCGGCCATGGTGTCGCCGGCGCAGGTCAGCACCGGCAGGCCGGCCCAGAGGGCGTCCGTCGCCGTGGTGTGGGCGTTGCAATAAAAGGTGTCGAGGAACAGGTCGGCGCAGGCGTGTCGCGCCAGGTGCTCGGGGCGCGGCAGGCGTGGCGCGAACACCAGGCGCTCCGGCGCCACGCCGCGCACGGCCGCCTCGCGGCTCAGGTTGCGCCGAACCGCTTGACCACCGTCGAGCAGCCACAGCACGCTGCCGGGCACCTGCAGGAGCAGCCGCATCCAGACGCCGAATACGTCCGGCTCGATCTTGTAGCTGGCGTTGAAGCTGCAGAAGACCAGGCCGTTCTCCGGCAGGCCGCAGGCCTTCCTCGCAGGCCGGCTGCCGGCAATCTCTTCCCGGTCGTTGTAAATCCAGAACGTGTCCGGCAGGAACACCAGCTTCTCGCTCCAGAAAGGCCTTTCTTCCGGCGGGGTGGTGAAGGCATCGCTGATGCGGTAATCGATCAGCGCGGCATCCATCGTGGCCGGCAGGCCGAGATAGGAAACGCGCAGCGGGGCCGGGCGCCGCGCCAGCACGCCGGGACGCGAGAAATCGAAGTGGCCGGCCAGATCGACCAGGATGTCGATGCCGTCGCGCGCGATCAGCGCGGCTATATCCCCATCGCCCAAGTCGGAGGCTTCCCTGAACACGTCGCAGGATTCGACGATTTTCTGCCGCAGCGGGCCTTCGCTGAAGTGCAGGGAATAGGCGAACACTTCAAAGCGCGCGCGGTCGCGCAGGGCCAGCTGGCGCCATTGAAGTTGCGCCGATGGGTGCTCGCGGAAATTGGGCGAGAGGAAACCGAGGCGAATTTTCCGATAGCCCGCAGGATTCGCAGGCGCAGGAGAGCCGCCGACTTGGGCCACAATCCCGATGGCCAGACCCTGCGCCAGCGCTTGCTGCTCACGCGCCGTCAGCGGCAGGGACAGCGCGGTGTGGTACAGCCCCATCTCCTCCAGCGGCGCCGGCGCGCGCCGCAGATCGGCCGCCAGCTGGCGCATGCCGTCGACGAGGCGGGCGCGCTCGGCCCAGTCGCATTGCTTTTGCCGCTCCAGCAGGCGCGCCAGACGAATCTGGCGCGGATCCAAAGTCAGTCGCTGCGGCACGGCGACGCCGGCGGCGGACGCCGCCGCCGCGCGGTAATTTCCGGCGGCGGCGGCATCGGTGCGTTGCGCCTGCGCAAAAGCTGCACGCGCCTCTTCGTCGCGCGCCAGCATGGCCAGCGCGAGGCCGCGCAGCATGAGGGTTTCCGCTTTCTCCGGCGCCAGGCGCAGGGCGCGCTCGGCTGCGGCTAGCGCGTCGGCATAGCGGCCGAGTCGCAGCAGCACGTCGGCGAGGTTGTAGTGCGCCGCCGCGCTGCCGACATGGCTGCGCGCCAGCGCCTGGCAATCGCGCAGGGCCTCCTCCAGCCGGCCGAGGCGGGCGAGCAGGGCGCCGCGGTTCAGCCGCGCGCGGAAGTCGCCCGGCGCGCGCCGCAGCGCCTCGTCGTAGCGCGCCAGCGCCGCTTGCGGTTCGCCGAGTTCTTCAAGGATGAAGCCGGCGTCGACCAGAAAGTCAGTCTCCGCGGGACGGCGCCGAACCAGTTCCTCAATCTGTGCCAGCGCCTCGCGCGGCCGTTTCGCTTCGAGCAGGAGGGTGGCGCAGGCGCGGCGTGCTTCGTGTAGATCCGGATCGAGCGCCAGCGCGCGCTCCAGCGCCAGCAGGGCTGCATCGGGGTTTTCCTGGCCGTGGCGAGCGGCACCGATCAGGAACCAGGCGCGGGCACAGGCCGGATCTTCCCCGGCCACGCCGAGCGCCATCGTCTCCGCGCCGGCATGTTCGCCGCGGTGCAGCAGCGCCGCAGCCCGTTCCAAGGCCGAATCCATGCTGCCGCCGGAACTGTAATCCATGCAGAACGAATTGAAAGGCCGACGCGCAAGCCGGCGTGGCGATTCAGGAATGACGGAGAGCGTCTGAAGAAATATTCTTATCTCTTGAAAACCGCAGCGCCGTGGATGTAGCCATAGTTCGTGCCATAGATTTCATACACCAGCCCGGCACGCGCAGCGTTGGCGCCGGCGAAAAAACCCGCTACGGACGCACCGCAACCACAGCCACTGCAATCAGATCCGCTGCTTGTAACGCTTCCAAATGGAGAATAGCCTGCGAAACTCGACCCTATGATGTTTCCACTCCAGGAGGCGGAGTAAACATTGACCCCCATCGGCACGCTCAAGCTGCCGCCCACCGTGCCGGCGCC
>CAUJIV010000020.1 GCA_963205435.1 Pseudomonadota bacterium | reverse complement strand
CCTCATCCGTGATCGTGTCAGTCAGCGGCTCGACGGTCGCCGGATCGGTGCGGTCGCCCATCGGATCGTCCACGGCGGCAGCAAATATTTCATGCCAGTGTGCGTGGACGAGAATGTCCTGGCCGACCTCAAGGGCTACATTCCTCTGGCCCCGCTGCACCAGCCATTCGCGCTCGAAGCCGTGGAGATCCTGCTGCGGGAGCAGCCAGATCTGCCACAGATGGCCTGCTACGACACGGCCTTCCACCACACTTTGCCCCAGGTCGAGAAGGTCCTGCCGTTGCCCTATGCCGCATGGGAGCGCGGTCTGCGTCGGTACGGGTTTCACGGCCTGTCGTATGAGTACATGGCAGTGGCCTTGCCCGAACGCCATGGCGACGCCGCGCGCGGTCGCACCGTCGTTGCCCATCTGGGCAGTGGCGCCAGTCTGTGCGCCATGCGTGGACTCAAAAGCGCGGCCACCACCATGGGCTTCTCCGCGCTTGACGGCCTGATGATGGGCACCCGCACCGGCGCGCTCGATCCGGGTGCGGTGCTCTACCTGATGGAAATCGAGAAGCTCTCACTGGAGCAAGTGGGGCGCGTCCTCTATCACGAGTCCGGCCTGCTCGGCGTTTCGGGAATCTCGGCCGAGCCGCGCGTCATTGTCGGACACGAGAACGATGCAGGCGAAACGGGGGAGCGAGCGCGCTTGGCACTGGCCCTTTACGTGCGCCGCATCGTACGCGAGATCGGGGCCTTGGTCGCCGTGCTGGGTGGCCTGGACATGCTGGTGTTCACGGCGGGTGTCGGTGAACACAATGCGTTCATTCGCGAGCGCATCTGTGCGGCGCTGGGCTTTTTGGGCATTGCCTTGGATACCGATGCCAACGCCAGCCACGCGGCGAAGATTTCCAGCGATCACAGTCAGGTCACCGTGGCGGTCGAGCCCACCAACGAAGAGTGGATAGCCGCCAGCCATGCGCTGTCCTGCCTGGACAGGGAGAAGGCGCGATGACGATCGATGCCTTCCATGGATTCACGCTCGCCATCCTGCTGTTGTTCGTGGGCAAGGGCTTGGTTGCGCGTTGGGGCATCTTGCGTCGATACAGCATCCCGGAATCCCTGGTGGGCGGCTTGGCCTGCGCCCTGGTTGTCTTCGCCCTGTACTACGGTGCGGGGATCGTCATCAGTTTCGATCTCGAAGCGCGTGACGCGCTGCTGCTGTACTTCTTTGCGGCCATTGGCCTGGGTACCGACGCCCGCACGCTGCGCCATGGTGGACGGCCCTTGCTGATCCTGTCGGGGTTGGCCATCGGGTTCATGGTGCTGCAGAACCTGGCCGGGATGGAGATGGCACGCGCCTTCGGCCTGGATCCGCGCACCGGGCTGATGGTGGGATCGATTTCCCTGACAGGAGGCGTGGGCACCACCTTGGCCTGGTCCGATCACTTCGTTCACAACCTCGGCATTGCGCAAGCGCAGGAACTGGGATTGGCAGCGAACATGATCGGCCTGATCGCGGCCTGCACCATCGGGGGCCCAGTCGCAAGCTTGCTCATGCGTAGGCATCGGCTTCAAGCCTCTGGGGACAGCGCCCTGGAAATTGGCACGCTGCACAGGGATGAGCAGCATGCCCGCCTGGACTACTACGGCCTGCTGCTGGCATTGCTCTGGCTCAACTTCGCCTTGATGTTGGGATACGGAATCAATGCCTTGGTCGCGCGTACCGCCGTCACGCTGCCCGCCTTTGTGGGCTGCCTGCTGGCCGGAATTCTCCTGCGCATGGCGGCCGACTGGATGAGGCCAAGTGGGCGCGGACGTTTATGGAACTGGCCGAGCATGCAGCCAGGCATCGCCCTGGTTTCCGACATGTCATTGGGCCTGTTTCTGACCATGGCGCTGATGGGACTCAGGCTCTGGGAACTGCAGCCCGTGCTCGCCTTCATCACGGCGGCGATGCTGGTGCAGATTGCCTTGGTCATCGCATTCGTTTTGCTGATTGTTTTTCGGGCAATGGGCAAGGATTACCAAGCCGCCGTGGTGTGCGCGGGTTTCGGCGGTATTGCGCTGGGATCTACCGCCACTGCCATCGCCAACATGACGGCGGTGACTCGGGAGCATGGTGCGGCACGCGAGGCGTTCATTGTGGTGCCCTTGGTATGTGGGTTCGTCATCGATATTGCGAACGCACTGGTAATCAGCCTGATGGCCGGTTAGGCGAAGCGAAACAGCGGAGCGAGCTGGCAGATGGATACATCGCTGACGCGCTGGCGAGGCGTCGTCGCCCAGGAAATCGCAATCGACTCCCGTTTTCAAGCAAGGGGCTCTTTCTACTTGTGCAGAAATAGAGGTAATACGCTTTGACGAATAAAAAGAACGGCAATATCGACTCAGCCATCAATCCGAAGTTGGATGGGGATGCCCATGTCGCTTGGGCACAGGCTTGGTCGTCTATTTCGCCGGAGACATCGTTGCTCGCGTGGGTGGACTGGGCGAGCCATTTAGCAAACAGTCCTGGCAAGCAAGCCGAGCTTTTGGCGTTTGCAGCCTCCCTGTCCGAGCAATGGATGGCCGTATTGAAGAAGAATCCGGCCAACCCGGACCGGGGAGCCACCGCTCCTGACCGGTTACCTGTCAATGACCGCCGCTTCAACGATCCTGCATGGGATCAATGGCCCTACGACCTTTTCCGCAGTTCATTCGTCAATCAGACCAAATGGTGGGAGCAGGCCACGCAGGGGGTGTGGGGAGTGGATCCGAAACACCAACGCCTGCTGGCGTTTGGCGCCAAACAGTGGCTGGAAATGCTTTCGCCCGCCAACGCTGCGGTTTTCAACCCCGTTGTCCTGAAAAGAACCATCGCAGAGCAAGGCGCCAATCTAGCGCGGGGGACGTCCAACTTTCTCGACGACTTGCGTCGGCAACTATCCGGCCAGCCTCCCGCGGGAACGGAGAACTTCGTCGTTGGGCGCGACGTAGCGGTCACGGAAGGAAAAGTCGTTCTGAGAAATCGACTGATCGAACTGATCAGTACACGCCCACTACCGAGAAAGTCCATCCCGAACCGATCCTGATCATTCCTGCCTGGATCATGAAGTACTACGTACTGGATCTGTCACCGCATAACTCGCTGATACGGTATCTGGTTGCGCAAGGGCATACGGTTTTTTGCATCTCCTGGAGAAATCCGGATGCTGAGGATCGAGATTTGGGCATGGATGAGTACCTGGAGTTCGGCCTGCATGCAGCGCTGGACGCTGTGACTTCCGTCGTCCCCGGGCATGGAGTCCACGCGGCTGGTTATTGCCTGGGCGGAACGCTACTGGCCATTGGTGCTTCAGCCATGGCGCGTGATGGCGATACGCGGCTGGTGTCGGTAAGCCTGCTTGCCGCACAGACGGACTTCAGCGAACCGGGCGAGCTGAGTCTTTTCATCAACGAGAGTCAAGTGGCGCTGTTGGAAGCCAGCATGGCTCAAACCGGTTATTTGACCTCCGACCAGATGAGCGGAGCTTTTCAGCTACTGCGTTCCTACGATCTCATATGGTCTCGCATGATTGACGAATACCTATTGGGCGATCGCCGGGCAATGACCGACCTGATGGCTTGGAATGCCGATGGGACTCGCCTCCCCGCGAAGATGCATTCGCAGTATCTCCGACGCCTTTACCTGAATAACGATCTCAGCGCGGGGCGTTATCCCGTCACGGGTCGCCCCGTTTCAGTGGGAGACATCGCTGTACCGGTGTTTTGCGTCGGCACTGCCTCGGATCATATTGCGCCTTGGCGCTCGGTTTACAAGCTGCATCTCCTGTCTTCGGCCGAGCTGACTTTCGTGCTGACCACTGGAGGACACAACGGCGGCATCGTGAGCGAGCCCGGCCGAGGTAACCGCCAATATCAAATCCATACCCGCGCGGCCGGTGATGGATACATGGCGCCGGATGAGTGGCAAGCGACGATGCAGACGCATCCGGATTCCTGGTGGCCCGCATGGTCGGCGTGGCTGCGAGAGCGTTCCGGTGATGTTGTTGCGCCTCCGCTCATAGGTGCTGAATCCAGTGGATACCCCACTGTTTGCGACGCCCCAGGGGAATATGTACGCAACTGAATAAGCGTATCCCGCGTCCGCTATTGCGACACGGTATACGCAATATCTGTTCGTCATCCCGTTCTACTCTGATAACTGGAGACATTCATGTACTCAAGAATCCTGGTTCCGCTCGACGGAAGTCCTACTGCCGATTTGGCGCTCCACCACGCTGCGGTGCTGGCACGCCTGAATGGCGCAACCATCGTCTTGCTGCACGTCATCGAGGAGATGAAGCACAGCAACGGCTTCGAGAGGCCGAGGATCTATATTGAAGAAGTGAGGCCGGGCTTCCTGGCGGCCGGGCAGAAGCTGCTGGACGAGGCGGCGCTGCGGCTGAGGCAGGAAGGCCTGGCGGTTGAGACCGTCCTTCTGGAAAGCAAGGGCGAGCGCGTCTCGGTGCTCATCGCTCAGCAGGCACTGACCACTCAATGCGAGTTGGTGGTGTTGGGTACTCACGGACGCCGGGGCGTGGACAGGCTGCTGATGGGAAGCGATGCAGAGCAGCTCGCTCGCATCGCACCAGTTCCGGTGATGCTGGTGCGCCAGCCCCAATCGGTCATTGCGACTGCAACCCCTGGGCAGGGTGGCACGCCAGCGTGACGAAGGTTCAGTCCACCGACCAAACTGAATGGAGGCTGAAAGTCGCAGCCCCCTTGCTGCTGCTATTGCTGAGCGCCTCCGCACAGGCCCAGTCCTGCCACCAGGACAACCCGCTGCGCTCAACGGGAACGCTCAATCTGCGGATCGACAACGACATGTTCGGCGGCATTGGACAAGACCAAGGGTACTCCAACGGGTTTCTCGCCAGTTGGGTTTCCCCCAACCTCGTGGACTATAGCGATGACCCTTGTCTACCGCGTCTCGTCCGTGGGCTGAATCGCTTTCTCACGATGCTCCAACCCCAAGGCTTCGACGAACAGAACATGACCATCGGCTTCGGGCAGATGATGTACACCCCGAACGACAAAACGCGCAGCGATCTCATCAAGGATGATCGTCCTTTCGCGGGCGCCTTGATGTTGAGCCTTGGCTATAACGCGAGGCGGGGCGATACGCTGCGCACTTCGCAACTCCGCGTGGGGGTGGTGGGGCCCTCCTCCCAGGCCAGGCAAGTCCAGAACTGGTGGCATGACACCGTCGGAGTGGACAGATTCAATGGCTGGAGACATCAACTGCGCGACGAACCCGTGCTGCAGTTGCTCCACGAACGCCGAACACGAGTCATCAGGCAAGAAAACGTCAGCGGTTGGGGTTGGGATCTGACCCGCCACTGGGGCGGCAGCTTGGGCAATTTCGCCACCTACGCGAATGTCGGCGGAGAACTGCGCTATGGCCTACGCCTGCCGGACGACTTAGGCACCGCACCGCTGCGCCCGGCTGGAGAAAACACCTCGCCCGTGCGTAAGACCGCTGGCAGCAACTGGAACGGGCACCTGTTCGTGGCACTCGACGGTCGCTGGGTTTTGCACGACATCACGTTGGACGGCAATACGTTCAAGTCCAGTCATAGTGTTGATAAACGGCCATTCGTGGCCGATGTGGGCTATGGCATCGCGATGACTCAGGGCAACTGGCGCATCGCGATAGCCCGCTACCACCGCACCCGCGAATTTCGTGGACAAAAGGAAATCCCGGTCTACGGAACGATCACCGTAGGACGGCGATTCTGATGCAGATCGATTCCTTGAACGCCATGCAAGCCACTCTGTTGCTGTTCATGACAAGAGCCTGGTTGCTTGTGGAGCTACCACGTCGACGCAGTACTGCCAATGCCGTCGTCATTAGCCAGTTGGCAAGGTGAACACAGCGAGCTGAACGATAAGGCACCCGCGCTCGATAAGAGACCAAGGACAACAAATAAGGAGATAAATGGATGCAACGACTCACCCTGGCCCTACCCGGCAATGAAGATCTGGCCCGCGGCATCGCGCAGGCATGCGGCAGCGAAGCCGGCCGCATCGAAACGCGCCGATTCCCCGATGGCGAGAGCTATGTCCGGTTGCATGGCGAACCTGCCGATCGGATCGTGGATGTGATTTGCACGCTGGCCCATCCTGATCCGCAGTTCCTGCTTCTGGCTTTTGCCGCTGACGCGGCGCGCGAACTTGGCGCGCAAGAGGTGAACCTGATCGCACCGTATCTGGCCTACATGCGCCAGGACAAGCGATTCCATGACGGAGAAAGCGTGACGTCGCGGTCCTTCGCACGTCTGGTCTCATCGACCTTCGACAAGCTGCTCACGGTGGATCCGCATCTGCACCGCTATCCGACACTATCAGCGGTCTACACGATCCCCACCATCACCTTGCATGCCGCACCACTGCTGGCCGACTGGATCGCGAATCATGTCGAAGAACCTTTGATCGTGGGCCCCGACGAGGAAAGCGAGCAGTGGGCCGGCGCCATCGCGTCCCGCATCGGCGTACCGCACGCTGTGCTTCGCAAGACACGCCATGGCGATCGCAGCGTGGACATCGATGTTCCCGACCTGTCGATCTGGCGCGGCAGAACGCCGGTGCTTGTGGACGACATCGCATCATCAGGCCGCACGCTCGCCGTCGCGGCGCGCAAGCTCGCCGAGCAAGGAATGCGCAAGCCGGAGTGCGTAGTGGTGCATGCCCTGTTCGCCGAGGATGCCTGGGCCCAATTGACACCGTTGTTTGCCCGAATTACGTCCACCGACGCAGTACCGCATCCGAGCAACCGGATTGGTCTCGCTTCGCTGATTGCCGACGCTCTCTCTAGCGGGAAAACCGATCCGCGAGGCTGATCTTTTTATCGATCCAACTATTTTCAAGGAGACCTGAAATGTCCTCTCAAGCTAACCTCGCAACCGATTGGCGTGCTGGTTACGGGCCCATCGCGCACAGGTCTGAAACCATCGAACGTATGCAGGCCCTAGTGCAACGTCTGGTCGCGCAAAGGCGTATAGCAGACGAAGCCTCGGCCCATGCGCTGCTGGCTGCAGCCGACCGGGTGGCCTGCACGGCCATGAGCGTAGTGGCGCATATGACCTATGCCCGGCGCATCGACCGAAGCGGCTGCCCACTGGGCTCCGATGATTTCAAACAAACGCCCGAAGGCCACACCGGCGGCTCGCTCAACATGGTGCC
This sequence comes from Pseudomonadota bacterium, assembly GCA_963205435.1. Lineage (GTDB taxonomy): Bacteria > Pseudomonadota > Gammaproteobacteria > Burkholderiales > Rhodocyclaceae > Desulfobacillus. The sequence goes on along the minus strand of CAUJIV010000020.1, from coordinate 22,908 downwards.
AGCCTTCGTGGGTTATCTGTTGGCCAACGCGCTGACCGGGACGACACGCGGCTGGCTCATGGGGCAGGGGCACTGCGTGGCCGCGATCGAGGCGGTGAACGCACTGACCGGCGATGTATCCGCCGCCCAGCGTGGACGCTACGACCGCAGCGAGGCGGGCCTGTCGCGTTTGATCGCGGACTTCTACTCCTATGCCATCGATAAGCAGGGTCGGCCCGCGGTACCGCTGGGTAGCCATGCCGGGCCGAACACGGCCGGCGCGATCTCCGAAGGCGGCTATCTGGGGTTCGCCGGGCTGCAGTATGTGCACACGCCGTTGCCGGGAGAAAGCCTGGTGGCATTCCTCAGTGATGGCGCTTTCGAGGAACACCGTGGCTCGGACTGGGCGCCGCGCTGGTGGCGCGCCGAGGACTGCGGCTTCGCCATCCCGGTCATGATTCTCAACGGACGGCGCATCGAGCAGCGCACCCAGATCGTGCAGGAAGGTGGCGCTACCTGGCTGGCCGAAGATCTGCGCCACAACGGCTTCGATCCCGTCATCGTTGATGGACGTGATCCGATGGCGATCGCATGGGCCATTGTTGAAGCCGAAGACACGCTGAGCGCCTTCGCCGCACGCTCGGATCGGCGCTATCCGGTCAAGCTGCCCTACGTGATCGCCGAGACGGAGAAAGGTTTTGGCTTCCCGGGCGCGGCGACCAATGCCGCCCACAACCTGCCGCTGAACGGCAATCCGCGCGAGGATGCGCAGGCACGCGAGGCCTTCAACGCAGGGGCTGCGGCGCTGTTCGTGCCCGAGAGCGAACTGGAAAACGCGCTCACCGTCCTTGCGAATCACGGCCAGAGCCAGCGCTCGCGCGAAAGCGAGCACCCCATGGCCCTACGCCATCCAGCGAGCCCTCATCTGCCGATGCCGGCCTGGGCGCCAACGGAGGTATCGGGCAGCGCCATGTCCGCACTGGACCGTTGGTTCGTGGAGCTGGTGCAGGCAAATCCACAGTTGCGCATCCGGATCGGCAATCCCGACGAACTGGCCAGCAACAAGATGGGGGCCACTCTGGCGCTGCTCAAGCACCGCGTCAACGTGCCCGAACCCGGCGTCCCGGAATCGACGGATGGCTCGGTGGTCACCGCACTCAATGAAGAAGCCGTTGCGGCCGCCGCCCTCGCCAACAAAGGGGGGCTGAACCTGATCGTCAGCTACGAGGCATTCGCGGTCAAGATGCTTGGATTGATGCGCCAGGAGATCATCTTCGCGCGTCGGCAGAAGGAGCTGGGCCAGCCGCCAGGCTGGATCTCCGTCCCGCTGATCGTCACATCCCACACCTGGGAGAACAGCAAGAACGAGCAGTCACACCAGGACCCGACCATTGGCGAAGCATTGCTGGGGGAGATGTCGGACACCGCACGCGTGTTGTTCCCGGTGGATGAAAACACGGCGTGCGCCGCGTTGCGAGCGGTCTACGCCAGCCGCGGCCAAGTGGCTTGTGTGGTGGTCTCCAAGCGCGACACGCCGAATCACTTCAGTGCCGCCGCGGCTCAATCGCTGATCGAGCATGGAGCAGCCCATGTAGCCGGCGATCCGTCCACCGCACAACTGCAATTCGTAGCGATTGGCGCCTACCAGTTGGAGGAAGCGCTCAAAGCCCATGCCCGCCTGGAGCACCATGGGCTTGCGTCGTGCATCACCGTGGTGGTCGAGCCCGGCCGTCTACGCATTCCGCGAGACGAACTTGAGGCCGCCTTCGTGCTCGGTGACGAATCCCTGCAAGCGCTCTTCCCGCCTCACCTGCCGCGCGTGTTGATAAGCCATACCCGCCCTGAGCCGATGCTGGGCGTGCTTCGCCGCATTGACAGCGGCCCTTCGAAGACGCGGGCTTTGGGCTACATCAACCACGGCGGCACCCTCGATGTGGCTGGAATGCTGATCGCCAATCGATGCACCTGGGTGGATGCCATCTATGCCGCTGCGCAAGTGACCGGCTGGAACAGTTCGCAGGCTGCTGCTGCCGCGACCGACGCGTGAATTTCAAGTGGTTCTGACACGGTCCGCAGTGACCGCGCCAGCTCCTGATTTCACAACCCACCAACAAGCGAGGAGACAACTTCATGCTCTCACTGACCAGCCTGGGCGGTGCCGGTACCGTCACCGGCTCCAAACACCTGATCACATATGGCAGTACCCGCATCCTGATCGACTGCGGACTTTTCCAAGGACTGAAGAACCTGCGCGAGCTGAACTGGCAGCATCTTGTCGTTGAGTCCAAGGACATCGATGCGGTTGTACTGACGCACGCGCACCTGGATCATTGTGGATATCTCCCCCGATTGGTGCTGAACGGGTTCCGCGGGAAGATTTTCTCGACGCCAGCCACACGGGACGTCGCCGAACTCATCCTGCTCGACAGTGCTTGGTTGCAGGAGAAGGATGCCGAGTTCGCCAACCGGAAGGGATTTTCCAAGCACAAGCCAGCCCTTGCCCTGTATCGGGTCCGAGATGCCGAACGCACGCTCTTGCAGTTCAAGCCCGTGCCACTGCATCAGGAGACGGTATTGCCGGGCGGTGCACGCCTGGTTCTACGCAGGGCCGGCCACATTCTTGGAGCGGCGACGGCGCAGATCGACATCGGCGGCAAGCGTTTGGTGTTCTCCGGCGACCTGGGCCGCTATGACGATGCGGTCATGCCTGATCCTGAACCCGTCACGGAAGCGGACTACATCATCATCGAGTCCACCTATGGCAATCGTCATCATGACCGTTCCGATGCCGTCGAAGCGCTAGGCGACATCATCGAGCGTACGACTCGCCGCGGAGGCACCGTAGTGATTCCCGCTTTTGCCGTAGGACGCGCGCAGTCGTTGATCTATGACCTATGGCTGTTGCGACAGCGCGGTCGGCTCCGCAACGTGCCCGTCTATCTGGACAGTCCCATGGCCACCAGCGCAACTGCGCTGCTGCACCGCCATGCCGACGACCACAAGCTCGCTCAACACGATTTCGAGACGGCATTCTCAGAAGTCACATACGTGCGCGACGTTGAAGAGTCCAAGGCGCTATCGGCGAATCGATACCCCAAGGTGATTATTTCCGCCAGCGGCATGGCCACCGGCGGCCGCGTGCTGCATCACATAGAAGCGTTTGGCGGTAGCCATCAGAACACGCTGCTGTTCTCTGGATTCCAAGCAGCAGGTACGCGCGGGCGCAAGCTGCTTGAGGGCGCTCGCGAAGTCAAGATCCATGGACGCTGGATGCCGATCAAGGCAGAGGTCGCCGAGCTTGCGATGTTGTCGGCTCATGCCGACAGCGATGAGCTGATGCGATGGCTGCGCGGCTTTACCAAGGCGCCGGAAAGAGTGTTCATTGTTCACGGTGAATCTGATGCCTCTGAGGCGCTGCGCGAACGTATCCAGCGCGAACTCAATTGGCACGCATCGGTGCCCATGCAAAACCAGGAGTTCGCCCTGTGAGTGCCCGCATCACGCCCCAGACACCCGCCTTGCAAGCATTGCGCATGCGACTGCATGCCCAGCATCAACCCGTCGTCTTGATGCGTACCGATTGCCATGTCTGCCGTGCCGAAGGGCTGGCACCGCGGTCACAGGTACTGATCATTGCCGGCGACCGCACTGTGCAAGCGCTACTGTACCAAATCGACAGCGATCTGCTCAAAACCGGACAGATCGCTCTGTCCGAGGCCGCCTGGGATGCCCTGGACATTCATGAGGGCGATCTTGTGCAGGTTCGGCATCCTCCGCTGCTCGAATCGTTGTCGGCCGTGCGTGCGCGAATTCACGGCCACCGACTGCAAACGACGGAGTTGCAGGCGATCGTCCGTGATGTGGTCGATGGTCGCTATACCGATGTCGCACTTTCGGCCTTCCTGACCGCAACGGCGGTACTGCCTCTGGATATGCAAGAGACCATCCATCTCACCCGTGCGATGGTCGATGTCGGGGATCACCTGCAATGGCAGGCTCCGATTGTTGTGGACAAGCATTGCGTGGGCGGATTACCGGGAAATCGCACCACGCCGTTGGTGGTTGCCATCGCCGCAGCCAATGGATTGGTGATGCCCAAGACCTCATCACGCGCCATCACCTCTCCCGCTGGCACCGCGGACACCATGGAAACGCTGGCTCCTGTAGACCTGGACCTGGATACGCTCAGAAAGGTCGTGGAGAAAGAGGGTGGATGCGTGGCGTGGGGCGGCGCGATGCACCTCAGCCCCGCGGACGACATCTTCGTGCGTATTGAGCGTGAACTGGATATCGACACGCAAGGACAACTGATTGCCTCGGTGTTATCCAAGAAGATTGCAGCAGGGGCGACCCACATCGTGATCGATATTCCGGTTGGGCCAACCGCAAAAGTCCGCAGCCGGGAAACTGCCGAGCATCTTGCGCATCACCTTTCGGAAGTCGCCGCGTCATTTGGCCTTGTATTGCGTTGCCTGTTTACAGACGGGAATCAGCCTGTCGGCAGAGGTATCGGCCCGGCGTTGGAGGCGCGCGACGTGTTGGCCGTATTGCGCAACGAGGCGGATGCGCCGCAAGACCTATGTGACCGCGTGGCGTTGGTGGCGGGCGCGGTGCTTGAGCTTGGCGGCGTCGCCAAAGAAGGGGAGGGACTTCGGTTGGCTCATGAGACGATCAGCAGTGGCCGCGCGTGGGAAAAATTTCAGAGAATCTGCGCGGCTCAGGGGGGATTTCGTGAGCCGCCCCAAGCTCTCTATGTCGAACCGCTTTTGGCAACCACTTCAGGCCGAGCAGTACACATCGACAACCGTAAGCTTTCTCGTTTAGCCAAATTGGCCGGTGCGCCTGAGAGTCCAGCCGCAGGGATTCAATTGCAGGTGCGCTTAGGTGACGAGATAACACGCGGACAACCATTGATGTTTTTGCATGCGCAAACCTCTGGAGAGATGGCCTATGCACTCGCATACGTACAAGGCATTGGGGACATTGTAAAGATTGAACCTTAGCGCCGTGGATAAACAGGGCTCTTGAATGCTCGGTCAAACACAGCCCGGCCTCTCGTTTGGAAAAGTTGAACGCCTACATCTCATGCTCAAGAACATATGAAAAAACATCGCTTAAAAGAAGTTTTCAACCTGCATCGCGTGGAGCAAACAGAAGGAGGTCGTCAGCGCCTGAATAGGAACATTGCTCATGGAACTGCGGCACCTGCGTTGCTTTATCGTTTTGGCCGAAGAACTTCATTTCACACGGGCGGCTGAGCGTCTTCACATTGAGCAACCTCCTCTGTCCCGCGCCATCAAGGAGCTTGAGGACGAGTTAGGCGCTGTGCTCTTCGACCGGGACCGCCGGGGCACCCGACTGACCGCTGCGGGTGCCGTGTTCCTGCAGGACACTCGCCGGCTATTCACCGTCCTGGAGCAGGCCCGCGAGAACGTCAAGGCTGTCGCGGCGGGCTTGCGAGGCAGCCTGCGCATCGCCGTATCCGACGGCGCGCTCGATCCCCGGCTGTCGGCGTTTCTAGCCCGTTGCCGTGCCGAAGAACCCGAGATCGAGATACGGATGTCCGAAGTGCCTTTGGCCGAGCAGTTGCGCGGCCTGCGCTCGGGCGACTTCTGCATCGGATTCGCTCATACCGCCGACGTCGGTGATGGCATCGTCGCCGAACCTATCTGGCAGGACCCGCTGGTGGTCGCCTTGCCAGCCCGGCACGCACTGCTCGTCCACAAGGAGGTTCCACTCCATGAACTCCGGGGGCATCCTCTTGTCCTGTGCGATCCCCAGGTGTGCGAAGGCTACTGCCGCGAGTTGGCGCGCCTCCTGCAGACCCAGGAACACAAACTGAATGTCGTTGAGGAGGTTTCCTCGCTGGACATGATGCTCACCTTGGTCGGTGCCGGCTACGGCGTGGGCTTCATGACGGCGACCAAGATTCCGGTCAGCCAGCGACCGGACGTGGTGATCCGTCCATTGGCGCTGGATACAGCCGTGATCACCACCTACCTGCTTCGACTCGAAAGCAGCAACTCATCGGCTTCGCTGGTGCGATTTATCGACCGCCTCCGGGACCCTTCGAGCGACTGACGCAACGGACCGCACCACTTAAGATTGGGCATCGGCACGAAGATTGCGTTCCGTTGCACTCATCAGCTCTGCCGCACTTATGCTGAGGGCAGCGGAGATTTTCAGTATCAATGCGAGCGTGGGCATGTGCTCCCCACGCTCGATCTTGCCCATATGCGAGCGAGCTATACCAGCCATGGACGCGAATTCATCCTGAGCGACTCCCTGCGCCAAGCGGGCAGCACGCACCGCTTGGCCGAAGGCCAGTGCCGGCTCGGCTTCATAGGTGGTTGTGCCAGGGGGGCGGCCCGGTTGAACGCTGCGCTTCTGCATCACCAGAAGCGTCGATCAATCGACCGAATTTAACCACGTTAAAGATATCTCTTTTGGCTATCATGGTGGCTCGCCTTTTTGATCCGATCGCTTTGTGGGGGCTCTCATGCACGACGCCACCAGCCAGTTTTCCTTTTCCAATTTCAGGCTTGCCATAGCGCCTGGCGTACCGTCATCGCATCTTTCGGCATTGCTTGCGTTGCAGCGTGCGGAAGAGCCGGAAGTCACCATTTCGTTTCATGAGGTCACAGCCGATGATTTGATTGCGGGACTTCGGGAAGGCCGCTACGACGCGGGCATGACGCTTGAAGGATCGAGCGATCCGTCGCTGAAAAGCCAACCTCTATGGACCGAGAACATGGCCGTCGCCATGCCGTTGCGCTTTCCCTTACTTGACCAGGCGAAGCTCACGATCGCCGAACTGTTGGACTACTCCGTCTTTCGCTGGCCTGCAGAGAATTGCCCTTTGCTGGATCAGCGGCTGCCTTCTCTTCCCGCGGTGAGTCAACAGAACATTCAGCGTGTCTCTTCCTTCGAGATGATCGCGCTATGGGTCGCTGCCGGCTACGGCGTCGGGGTATCCGCGCAATCGCGCATTGAGCATGCGCAGGGATGGGGCATTCACACACGGCCGCTGTCTGACGGACCCTACGAGATCGTGACCCACCTGCAGCGGCCCTGCGGACAAGCCGACGTTGTTTCAGAGCGGTTCGAGCGCAGAGCACTGCAGGTCGCCAAGAATGCTCCAACCTAGTCGAGTGCCAATGTCCTCGTTCTGCGTCTTCAGTTCAAGGTGCTACACGTGCATTAGGCATTCCACTCGCCAAGCAGCAGACATCACTCGCGCTCTATGACACGGAGCAGCGCCGTTCTACGCTTCGACATGGGGCCAAACGCCTTCGTGACCCCTTCAACGGGTTTCCCTGCCTGCAATGAGTCAAGGATGTCAGCCCAGTCCTGCATGATTACCTTGCGGGACTCCACAAACTTCGTGTGATCGTAGGGCGCGCGCGATGAGTCCTTGCTCTTTTTGGAATGAGCGAGTTGAAGATCGACCCGCTTCTCCGGATATCCCAACAGTCCAAGGATCGTCGTTGCGGTCGAGCGGAAGCCATGGGACGAAAACCGTCCGCCATAACCCATGCGCTTGAGTGCTTGATTGAGCGTCGTTGCCGACATCACTTGTCCCGGCTTTCTGTAGCTCGGGAACAATACTTTGCCGCCGCCAGTTAGAGCATGTAGTTCCCTAAGAGCGGCCACCGCCTGCCGTGACAGGGGAACCAGATGGGGGCGTCGCATCTTCATGCGCTCGGACGGAATCGACCACATGGCGTTGTCCAGGTCGAACTCTTCCCAGGAGGCCTTGCGCAGTTCTACGGTGCGCACGTAGGTCAAAGCCATCAGCTTGAGGGCGAGGACTGTCGTCTGGTAACCCCCTTCGTTGTCCACACGATTGAGAAAGTCCGGGATCTCTGCCCATGTCAACGGAGGGTTGTGGCGGACCTGAGGGCGCTTGACCAGTCCCTTGAGCAAGGCGGCAGGATCGTATTCGCAGAGACCTTGGGCAGCCGCATAACTGAAGATTTGCCCACACCACTGGCGGATGAGGATCGCCACAGTCTTCGCGCCACGAGCCGCCACATCCTTGATGATGGGGCGCAGATGTGGAGCCCTGATGCTGCTGATCGGCAACTTGCCAATCCGGGGGAAAACATCCTTCTCAAGGTAGCTGGTGACCTGGTTGGTGTAGTACTCGCTCCAGTGAGCATTGCTGACGATCCACTCCCGAGCAACGGTCTCGAACGTGCGTTCGTATGTGTCGGCCTGGAGGGCGATCGCCGCCTTTTTCTCCACGATGGGGTCGAGGCCCTTCTTGACCAACGCCTTTGCCCGGTCCCGTTCCGCACGGGCTGCCTCCAGCGTGACCTTTGGGTACACCCCGATTGAGTACACCTGTTCAGCGCCGCCCAGCCGGTAGCGGTACCACCAGAGCTTGGAGCCGTTGGGCTGAACGCGCAAAAAGAGGCTGCCTCCGTCCCGGAGTTGGTACACCTTGGGCCTGGGCTGCGCCGTTTCCACTTTGCGCGCCGAGAGAAGATTGAGTGCTGTGAGTGCCATGTGTATAACGCCTCCAGTTTGGCCCGTTACACACTCCATTACACACATGAGCACTGGATTTGTCCAGCTTTCAGAATCGCTCGATGGACGATCAACCCTTTAAAAACATAGACTTAGAGTTGTTCCATGGAGGTTGATAGACGCCAGTAGACCTCAATCGTAGTTATCGATCATCAGCAGCATTGTGCAACCCTCTTTCAACACAGAGGACACGGAGGCACAGAGGGCACAGAGGAAAATCTAGAAACCATTCACTACCCGCCTGATCCCGTTCTTGAGCGCCGTCACGTTGAAATTGATGAGCAGGCCGTACCGCTTGCCGGTCAAGCGCAAGTAGGTCAAAAGTTGCGCCTCATGCAAAGGCAGGAGCTGCTCCAACGACTTGACCTCGACCAGCAAAAAGTCATTGACAAGGATGTCCATGCGGAAACCGTCGCCCAGGCTTGCGCCCTTGTACTCAAGCGGGACCGGAACCTGGCGCCGGACATCATGGCCGAGCAGGCGAAGCTCCTGTTCCAGCGCGAGTTCATAGGCCGATTCAAGCAGCCCCGGTCCAAGCACGCGATGCACTTCGATCGCAGCGCCAATCACTCGGCCAGAAAGCTCGTTGTCTTCCATCTCTGTGATCTCTGTGCCTCTGTGTTCTCTGTGTTGCAAGCGGTTCATTCCGCTTGCTCGAAACGCGTGTCGAGGCCGCGCTCGGCCATCTCGGCGGCGCGCAGCTGGGCCAGCGCCTTGTTCTGCGTCTCCTGCCATTCGGCGTCGGGATCGGAGTCGGCGACGATGCCGGCGCCGGCCTGGACGTGGATGCGGCCGTCCTGGACGACGGCGGTACGGATGGCGATGGCGAGGTCCATGTCGCCGTGGAAGCCGAGGTAGCCGACGGCGCCGGCATAGAGACCGCGCCGGGCCGGCTCCAGCTCGTCGATGATCTGCATCGCCCGCACCTTGGGCGCGCCGGAGACGGTGCCGGCGGGGAAGGTGGCGCGCAGCACGTCGAGGGCGCCGAGCCCCGGCCGCAGGCGGCACTCGACGTTGGAGACGATGTGCATGACGTGCGAGTAGCGCTCGATGACGAACTGCTCGGTGACGCGCACCGAGCCGGTCTGCGCGACGCGGCCGGCGTCGTTGCGGCCGAGGTCGAGCAGCATCAGGTGCTCGGCGCGCTCCTTCTCGTCGGCGAGCAGCTCGGCGGCGAGCGCCGCGTCCTCCTCGGCGCTGCGGCCGCGGCGGCGCGTGCCGGCGATCGGCCGCAGGGTGACATTGCCGTCTTCCAGCCGCACGAGGATCTCCGGCGAGGCGCCGACGACGTGGAAGTCGGCGAAGTCGAAGTAGAACATGTAGGGCGAGGGGTTGAGCGTGCGCAGCGCCCGGTAGAGCGCCAGCGGCGTCGCGGCGTAGGGCCGCGACAGGCGCTGTGAGAGCACCACCTGCATGATGTCGCCGGCAGCGATGTACTCGCGGGCGCGCGCCACCGCCTGCTTGAAGGCGGCCTCGCCGAAGCTGGAGACGGCCGTCTGCGGCGTCGCCGGCCGCTCGGCCGGGATCGCCACCGGCTGGCGCAGGCGGCCGAGCAGCTCCCTGAGGCGCGCCCGCGCGCGCTTCCAGGCGCCGGGCACCCCCGGCTCGGCGTACACCACCAGGGTCAGCTTGCCCGAGAGGTTGTCGACCACGGCGATCTCTTCGGAGAGCAGCAGCAGCAGGTCTGGCGTGCCAGCGCCGTCCGCTGGCTCCGGGCACGCCAGCTTCGGCTCGATGTGGCGCACGGTGTCGTAGCCGAAGCAGCCGACGAGGCCGCCGCAGAAGCGCGGCAGGCCGGCGCCTGGGGCGACGCGGAAGCGCGCCATGAACTCGCCGACGAAGGCGAGCGGGTCGCAGTCCTCGCGCCGCTCGGCGATGCGCTCGCCGGTGAGCACCATGATGTCGCGGCCGTAGGCGACGAGGCGCGTCGGGGCCGACAGGCCGATGAAGGAATAGCGGCCGAAGCGCTCGCCACCCTGCACCGATTCGAGCAGGTAGGACCAGGGGCCGTCGGCCAGCTTGAGGTAGATCGAGAGGGGGGTGTCGAGGTCGGCGAGGGTTTCCAGCGTCAGGGCGATGCGATTGTAGCCCTGCGCGGCCAGCGCCTGGAATTCGGCTTCGGTCATCATGACTCCACAACTTGAACTGCGGGAAACACGCGGACGCGCGCCGGGCACGCGTCCGCCGCTTGCGACGGTCAGTCAGGCAAGCGTCGCCAGGGCCAGGCCTCCCCGCCGATGGCGTATTTCCTCACGCGATTCAGGTTCAGGTGGAGCACGATGTTTTCTGTAGGGCTGTTGTCGCTCTTCAGGCCAGCGCCCTCTTGCCGCGCCGGCCGCCGCCGGTTCATGCGGCGAACGCCCACTGCGCCGCCTCTTCCAGCGACGCCACTATAGCATCCGCGCCGAGATTCCGCACGTCCTCGCCCTCGCTGTAGCCGTAGGGCACGCAGACCACCGCGCAGCCGGCGGCGCGCGCGCCGGCGACGTCGTTGCGCGAGTCGCCGACCACCAGCGCCTCAGCCGGCGCGATGGCGAAGCGCCGGCACAGGTGCAGAAAGGGCAGCGGGTGCGGTTTCTTCTCGGCCAGGGTGTCGCCGCTCACGATCTGGTCGAGCAGGGGCGCCAGGCCGCTGGCTGTCAGCAGCGGCCCGGTGAAGGCGGCGGCCTTGTTGGTGACGCAGGCGGTCTTCAGGCCGGCCGCGCGCAGGGCGCCGAGACCTTCGAAAACACCCGGATAGGGGCGCGACTTGCGGCCGTTCACCGCGGCGTAATGGCGCTTGAACACTTCGAGCGCCTGGCGCGCCTCGGGCGCGTCCGACTCCCCGGCATAGCCGAGGCAGCGGCCGACCAGGCTGGCGATGCCCTTGCCGATGAAATCGCGGACGGCTTCATCGGGCAGGCCCGGTCGGCCCAGTTCGGCGAGCATGGCATTGGCCGCGTCCGCCAGGTCGGGCGCGGTGTCGAGCAGGGTGCCGTCGAGGTCGATGAGAACGGCTTTGATGGGCATATGGAAAACTCTTCCAACGCGAAGAGCGCAAAGACGCAAAGGGAAGCAAATGAAAAAATGTCCTTCTTTGCGTCCTTTGCGACCTTTGCGACCTTTGCGTTGGATGCGGGTAGGTTAGCTTTTCACCTTCGCCAATTCGGCGCGCAGGGCGCCGATGATGCTGTCGTAGCGGTGCGGGTCGCCGTCGCGGGCGGCGCCGAAGACGGCGGAGCCGGCGACGAAGGTGTCGACGCCGGCGCGCGCCACCTCGGCGATATTGGCCGGTCCGACGCCGCCGTCGATCTCCAGCCGCGTCGCCAGGCCGCGCTCGTCGATCATGCGGCGCACCCGGCGCGCCTTCTCCAGCACGTGCGGGATGAATTTCTGCCCGCCGAAGCCGGGATTCACGCTCATCAGCAGCACCATGTCGAGCTTGTCCAGCGTCCATTCGAGGACGTCGAGCGGCGTCGCCGGGTTGAACACCAGGCCGGGCTGGCAGCCGGCGTCGCGGATCAGGCCGATGGTGCGGTCGATGTGCTCGGAGGCCTCCGGGTGGAAAGTGATGTAGCTGGCGCCGGCCTTGGCGAAGTCGGGCACGATGCGGTCGACCGGCTTGACCATCAGGTGCACGTCGATCGGCGCGCTGACGCCATGCTTCCTCAGCGCCTCGCAGACCAGCGGCCCGATGGTCAGGTTGGGCACGTAATGGTTGTCCATGACGTCGAAGTGCACAATGTCGGCGCCGGCGGCGAGGACGTTGTCCACCTCCTCGCCGAGGCGGGCGAAATCGGCGGAAAGAATGCTCGGTGCGATGCGGTAGTCCATGGCCCACTCTCCTCCCGGGCGGAAATTCTAAACGCTTTCGCGGCGGCCTCCGCGAAAAAGAAATTATGGCCGGCATAAGCCCTATAATGCCGCGATGGCGGAGAGCAAGAAATACGAGGTCAGCGTCACGGCCGAGTCGCAGTACCTGGCCGACCAGTCGGAGCCGCAGGACGGGCGCTACGTCTTCGCCTACCGCATCGCCATCGTCAACACCGGCAACGTCGCCGCCCAGCTGATCTCGCGCCACTGGCTCATCCGCGACGCCGAGGCGCGCGTGCAGGAAGTGCGCGGCCTCGGCGTGGTCGGCCACCAGCCGCTGCTGCAGCCGGGCGAGCGCTTCGAGTACAGCAGCGGCTGCGTCCTCGCCACGCCGGTCGGCAGCATGCGCGGCAGCTACCAGATGACGGCCGAGGACGGCACCCAGTTCGAGGCGTCGATCGGCGAATTCACCCTGGCGATGCCGCGCACCCTGCATTGACGCCGTGCGGCTCGAGCGCAGCTACGCCCTCATCGCCCCCTTCTACGACGGCCTGCTCGGCGCCCTCACGCGCGACGCTCGCGCGCGCAGCCTGGCCGCCCTCGCCGCGGCGCCGCCGCTCGAGGTGCTGGTCAACGGCGTCGGCACCGGGCTCGACTTGCCGCACCTGCCGCAGCAGCACCGCTACACCGGGCTCGACCTGACGCCGGCCATGCTCGCCCGCGCCCTGCCGCGCGCGGCGGCGCTCGACTTCGCCGCCGTCAGGGGCGACGCCCAGCGGCTGCCCTTCGCCGACGCCCGCTTCGACGCCGTGGTGCTGCACCTGATCCTCGCCGTCGTGCCCGACCCGCTCGCCTGCCTGCGCGAGTCGGCCCGCGTGACGCGGCGCGGCGGCACGCTGCTGGTGTATGACAAGTTCCTGCGGCCGGGCGAGCGAACGCTGTGGAAGCGCGCCATGAACCCGCTGGCGCGGCGCCTGGCGACCCGGCTGGACGTGATCTTCGAGGAACTGCTCGCCGCCACCCCCGGCCTGGAAGTCGTCAGCGACGCGCCGCTGCGCTCGAGCGGCTGGTTTCGCCTGATCCGCCTGCGCCGGGGCTGACGCTCAGCTGCGGTAGTCCGCGTTGATACGCACGTAATCGTAGGAAAGGTCGCAGGTCCACAGCGTGGCCTGCGCCGCGCCGTGCCCGAGATCGACCCGCACCGTGATCTCCTCCTGCTGCATGACGCGGGCGCCGTCCTCCTCGCGGTAGCTCGCCGCGCGGCCGCCGCCTTCCGCCACCAGCACGTCGCCGAGCCACAGCCTGACCCGCGCCGCGTCGAGGTCGCCGATGCCGGCATTGCCGATGGCGGCGAGGATGCGGCCGAGGTTGGGATCGGAGGCGAAGAAGGCGGTCTTCACCAGCGGCGAATGGGCGATGGCGTAGCCGGCGGCGCGGCACTCCGCCGCGTCGCGCCCGCCCTCGACCGCGATGGCGATGAACTTGGTCGCACCCTCGCCGTCGCGCACGATGGCCTGGGCCAGCCGCGCCGCCACCTCGATGACGCCTCGCCTCAGCGCGGCATAGTCCTCGCCGGCGGCATCCTCGATCGCCGGGTTGCCGGCGCGGCAGCTGGCGATGAGGACGAAGGCGTCGTTGGTCGAGGTGTCGCCGTCGACCGTGATGCAGTTGAAGGAGGCGTCGGCCGCCTCGCGCGCCAGCCGCTCGAGCAGCGCCGGCGCCACGGCGGCGTCGGTGGCGACGAAGCCGAGCATGGTGGCCATGTCCGGGCGGATCATGCCGGCGCCCTTGGCGATGCCGGTGACCGTCGCCGTCGCGCCGCCAAGGCGGACGCGCGCCGAGGCGGCCTTCGGGCAGGTGTCGGTGGTCATGATCGCCTCGGCGGCGGCCGCCCAGTTGTCCTCGCGCAGGTCGGCCGCGCAGGCCGGCAGGCCGGCCTCGATCGGCGCCAGCGGCAGCGGCTCCATGATGACGCCCGTGGAAAACGGCAGCACCTGCTCCGGCGCGCAGCCGACGAGGCGCGCGGCGGCGGCGCAGGTGGCGCGCGCCGCGGCGAGCCCGGGCTCGCCGGTGCCGGCATTGGCGACGCCGGTGTTGACCACCAGCGCCCGGATGGCGCCGCCCTTCAGGTGCTCGCGGCAGACGCTCACCGGCGCCGCGCAGAAGCGGTTGCGCGTGAACACGCCGGCCACAGCGGCGCCCTCCTCGAGGCGGACCAGCAGCAGGTCGCGGCGGTTGGCCTTGCGGACGCCGGCCGCCGCGACGCCCAGCGCGACGCCGGCGACGGGCAGCAGGTCGGCGGCGGCGGGCGGTTTCAGGTTGACGGGCATGGTCGGCTCTCCGGGCGCGGATGAAAACGCAGCGGATGATAGCCGAAAGCGCGCCGCGGCATGGCGCCGGCGCGGCTCAGCTCAGCTTGCCGTGGCAGTGCTTGTACTTCTTGCCCGAGCCGCAGGGGCAGGGCTCGTTGCGGCCGACCTACTCGCCCTGCCGCACCTGCGGCCGCGCCGGCGGCGCCTCCGCCGCCGCGCTGGCGAGCGCCTCGTCGTAATCGGCGTGGTGGTACTGCACGTTCTCGACCGCCGCCTGCGGCTCGGACTCCTCGATCTGCTCCTGCGAGCGGATCTCCACCGTCATCAGCAGCTTGCTCACCTCGTCGCGCACCGCCTGCAGCAGGGCCTCGAACAGCTCGAAGGCCTCGCGCTTGTATTCCTGCTTCGGGTTCTTCTGCGCATAGCCGCGCAGGTGGATGCCCTGGCGCAGGTGGTCGAGCGCCGCCAGGTGCTCGCGCCAGTGGGTGTCGAGGCTCTGCAGCATGATGTTGCGCTCGAACTGGTGGAAGGCGTCGGCGCCGACCAGGGCGACCTTTTCGGCGTAGCGCCGGTCGGCCTCGCCGACGATGCGGCGGGCCAGGTCGTCGTCGCTCAGGTCCGGCTCGGCCTTGAGCCACTCGCCGAGCGGCAGCGCCAGCTGGCATTCGGCCGCCAGCGCCGCCTCGGCGCCGGGGATGTCCCACTGCTCCTCGACGCTGTCGGCCGGCACGTGGGCGCGGAAGAGGTCGTGCACCACGCCCTGGCGCATGGCGGTGAGGGTCTCGGAGATGTCCTCCGACTCGAGCAGCTCGTTCCTCTGCTGGTAGATCACCTTGCGCTGGTCGTTGGCGACGTCGTCGTACTCGAGCAGCTGCTTGCGGATGTCGAAGTTGCGTTGCTCGACCTTGCGCTGCGCCGACTCCAGCGAGCGCGTCACCAGCGGGTGCTCGATCGCCTCGCCCTCGGGCATCTTCAGCCGCACCATGATGGCGTTGAGCCGCTCGCCGGCGAAGATGCGCAGCAGCGGGTCCTCCAGCGACAGGTAGAAGCGGCTCGAGCCCGGGTCGCCCTGGCGGCCGGAGCGGCCGCGCAGCTGGTTGTCGATGCGGCGCGACTCGTGCCGCTCGGAGCCGATGATGTGCAGGCCGCCGGCGGCCACCACCTGCCCGTGCAGCGCCTGCCACTCCTCCTGCAGCCGGGCGATGCGCGCCTGCCGCTCGGCGGGGTCGAGCGAGTCGTCGGCCTCGAGCGCCTCGACCTGCTTCTCGACGTTGCCGCCGAGCACGATGTCGGTGCCGCGGCCGGCCATGTTGGTGGCGATGGTGATCACGCCGGGGCGGCCGGCCTGGGCGACGATCAGCGCCTCCTTCTCGTGCTGCTTGGCGTTGAGCACCTGGTGGGCCAGCTTCTCCTTGTCGAGCAGGCCGGAGAGCAGCTCGGAGTTCTCGATCGAGGTGGTGCCGACCAGAACTGGCTGGCCGCGCCGCTGGCAGTCGCGGATGTCGGCGAGGATGGCCTGGTACTTCTCCGCCGCCGTGCGATAGACCTGGTCCATGCGGTCCTCGCGGATCATCGGCTTGTTGGTCGGCACGACCACCGTCTCGAGGTTGTAGATCGACTGGAACTCGTAGGCCTCCGTGTCGGCCGTGCCGGTCATGCCGGCCAGCTTGTCGTACATGCGGAAGTAGTTCTGGAAGGTGATCGAGGCCAGCGTCTGGTTCTCGTGCTGGATCGGCACGCCTTCCTTCGCCTCGACCGCCTGGTGCAGTCCTTCCGACCAGCGCCGACCGGGCATCAGGCGGCCGGTGAATTCGTCGACGATGACGATCTCGCCGTTCTGCGCGACATAGTGCTGGTCGCGATGGAACAGGTTGTGGGCGCGCAGCGCGGCGTAGAGGTGGTGCATGAGCAGGATGTTGGCCGGCTCGTAGAGGCTGCCGCCGGCCGGCAGCAGGCCCTGGCGGGCGAGGATCTCCTCGGCGTGCTCGTGGCCGGCTTCCGACAGCAGCACGGTGTGCGCCTTCTCGTCGACCCAGTAGTCGCCCTCGCCCTTCTCCTCCTGCTGGCGCGTCAGCAGCGGCGCCACCTGGTTCAGGCGCAAGTAGAGCTCGGTGTGGTCCTCGGCCTGGCCGGAGATGATCAGCGGCGTCCTCGCCTCGTCGATGAGGATCGAGTCGACCTCGTCGACGATGGCGTAATTGAGCCGGCGCTGCACCCGCTCGCCGGCCTGGTAGACCATGTTGTCGCGCAGGTAGTCGAAGCCGTACTCGTTGTTGGTGCCGTAGGTGATGTCGGCGGCGTAGGCGGCCTGCTTCGCGTCGTGCGGCATCTGAGACAGGTTGACGCCGACCGTCATGCCGAGGAAGCGGTAGAGCCGCCCCATCCACTCGGCGTCGCGCGAGGCGAGGTAGTCGTTCACCGTGACGACATGCACGCCCTTGCCGGCGAGCGCGTTGAGGTAGGCCGGCAGCGTCGCCATCAGCGTCTTGCCCTCGCCGGTGCGCATCTCGGCGATCTTGCCGTCGTGCAGCACCATGCCGCCGATCAGCTGGACGTCGAAATGGCGCATGCCGAGCGCGCGCCGCGCCGCTTCGCGCACCACGGCGAAGGCCTCCGGCAGGAGCTCGTCGAGCGCGGCGCCCTCGGCCAGCCGGCGGCGGAACTCCTCCGTCTTGCCGCGCAGCTGCCCGTCGTCGAGGGCGGAGAGCGCCGGCTCGTGCGCGTTGATGGCGCGCACCTTGAGGCCGTACTGGCGGATCAGGCGGTCGTTGCGGCTGCCGAATATCTTCTTGAGAACGCCGGAGATCATGCGAAAAGGCGGAGGGCTTGCAGGAAAGGGAGGAATTTTAGCACGCCACCCTGCCTTGCCCCGGGTCGCCTTCCTCCGGGCTGCCGTCGGCATGCCCCGTCGCCCTCCCCGGAAGGAAGGCGCGAAGCCTCGATCGGCTCAGTCGCGGCGCGCCAGCGCCGGCTTCTGCTGCCGGGCGTTTTGCAGGAAACGGATGGGGTTCTGCGCGGCGCCCTTGTAGCGCACCTCGAAGTGCAGGTGCGGTCCTGTCGAGCGGCCGGTGCTGCCGACCTCGGCGATCCGCTGGCCACGCTTGACCAGCGCGCCCTCCTTGACCAGCAGCTTCGAGGCATGCGCATAGCGCGTCACCAGGTCGTTGCCGTGGTCGATCTCGACCATGTTGCCGTAGAAGGGATGATGCTCGGCGGCGACGATGATGCCGGCGGCGGCGGCGCGGATCGGCTTGCCGACCTCGGCCGGAAAATCGACGCCCTCGTGCATGGCCTGGGCGCCGGTGAAGGGATCGATGCGCCAGCCGTAGCTGGAGGTCTTCCATTCGGCATCGATCGGCATGGCGGTCGGCAGCAGCTTGCGCTTGATCCGCTCGTCCATCAGCTCCGACTCGATCAAGCCGAGATAGTCGCTTCTCGAATCGATCTGGAGGGAAAACCGGTCGATCTGCTGCTGCACGTCCTCCGCCGTCAGCGGGTGCAGCGGCACGACCAGCGGGCCACCCTGGCCGAACTTGGTGTCCGGCCGCGCCTCGGGCGGCTTCAGGCCGGAGAGCTGGCCGAGGCGTTCGCCCAGGCTGTCGAGACGCATCAACTGCGCCTGCATCTTGCCGAGGCGCACCGCCATGGCGTTCAGGTTCTCCCGCATGAAATCCTCGGCCTTGCCCGCCTCCTTCTCGCGCACGCTCATCAGCAGGCTTTGCAGGAACGGCAGGCGGACCTCGGCGGCATGGCGCACCGTGACGTAGGAGAAGAGCGAGGCCAGGGCGAGCACCGCCAGGACCAGGCCTGCGACGGCCAGCGCCAGGTGGCGCGGAGCGAGGGTGAAGGTGCGGGCGGTTGCCAGCCGGTCGGAGACGAGAATAATATGCACGTCATCCCTCCTTGGATTTCCTCAAGTTTCCTCTATGGCAGCGCGCTCTCTGGACGCTTACCTGAACAAGGCCGACGGGCTGGCGCGCCTGTCGGCACACGCCGGGCGGCTGCTGAAACTGCAGCGCATCTACGAGAGGATTGCGCCCTCCAGCCTGGCCGCGGCGAGCCGCGTGGCCAATTACCGGCTGGGGAAGGTCGTTATCCACGCCGATTCGGGCGCGGTCGCCGCCAAGTTGAGGCAGTTGCGGCCCAGCCTGGTAGGCGATTTGTCTTTGGAGGGTGTGGAGGTTACCGAAATGCAGGTCAAAGTGCAACCCGTTTATGCTGCATCGCAACATAAACGGGCCTTGCACTCTCCCTCCGTCGGGTCTGCGGCGAAATCCGGCTTGAGCCGGCTGGCCGATTCGTTGCCGGCGGATTCTCCGCTGAAGGACGCGCTCGGACGGCTGGTCAGGGACAGCCGCTAGGGCCGGCCGGAGGGTTCAAAGGACGATCACCCGCTCGAGAAACATCAGCGCCAGCACGACCAGGACGAACAGCAGGGCATAGCGGGTCACCTGCCAGGACAGGCGCAGATAGCGCCGGTCGCCGCTGAACAGATAGGCGACGATGGCGGCGCCGATGGTGATCGCCACCAGCACGCCGACGATCCTCAGCAGCAGCATGGTGTCGGGCCTCCTGTCCCGCCGCGCCTGCCGCGGCTCAGGCCGGCTGGGCGAACAGCCGCGCGATCGCGGCGGGCGCGTCCCCGGGCCGCTCGAAGCTGACCCTCTCCCAGGCCGACTGGTCCGCCAGCAGGGCGCGCAGCAGCCGGTTGTTGAGGGCGTGGCCGGACTTGTGAGCGGAGAAGGCGCCGAGCAGGGGGTGGCCAAGCAGGTAGAGGTCGCCCACTGCGTCGAGCAGCTTGTGCTTGACGAACTCGTCGCCGTAGCGCAGCCCGTCGGCGTTGAGCACGCGGTACTCGTCCATGACGATGGCGTTGTCGAGGCTGCCGCCGAGCGCCAGGCCCTGCGAGCGCATCGCCTCGACGTCCTGCATGAAGCCGAAGGTGCGGGCGCGGGCGATCTCGCGCACGTAGGAATGCTCGGCGAAATCCAGCGTCGCGCTCGGCTTCGACTTGTCCAGCACCGGGTGGCTGAAGACGATGGAGAACGTCAGGCGGAAGCCCTCGTAGGGCGCCAGCTCCGCCCACTTGTCGCCTTCCTCGACGCGCAGCGCCTTCTTCACGCGAATGAATTTCTTCGCCGCCGCCTGCTCCTCGATGCCGGCCGACTGGATGAGGAAGACGAAGGGCGCGGCGCTGCCGTCCATGATCGGGATCTCCGGCGCATCGACGTCCACCCAGGCGTTGTCGATGCCCAGCCCGCACAGCGCCGACATCAGGTGCTCGACGGTGGCGACGCGGACGCCGTCGCGCTCGAGGCAGGAGGCCAGCCGCGTGTCGCCGACGGCGAAGGGATCGGCGCGCAGCTCGACCGGCGGGTCGAGGTCGACACGGCGAAAGACGATGCCGGTGTCGGGCGCCGCCGGGCGCAAGGCGAGGTTGACCTTGACTCCGGAATGGAGCCCGACGCCGGTGGCGCGGATCAGCGATTTCAGCGTGCGCTGCTGCAGCATGGTGAAGGCACTATGGCAAAGAAGCGAATTTTAGCATGGCGTGTGCCGTCGTTCCGGGTTCCGGGTTGAACGGCCGAGGCGTAACCGCCAACCCGAAACTCGAAACTCGCAACTCGAAACTCGAAACTCGCAACTCGAAACTCGCAACTCGAAACTCGCAACTCGAAACTCGCAACTCGAAACTCGCAACTCGAAACTCGAGACTCGAAACCCGGGCCCCGCTCCCTCAGTCCGCCTGCTTGCGCAGGAAGGCCGGAATGTCGAGCCGGTCCATGCCGCTGGCGGCCATCGCCTCGACGGTGGCCGGCCGACGCCCGCTGCGGATCACCGCCGGCACCTCCAGCTCGCCGTAATTGATGGTCTCGATCAGCGGCGCGTTGTCGGTGCCGGTCTTCTGCGCCACCACCTCCATGCGCGGCCGCAACTGCTGCGAGGCCGCCACGCCGAGGCCGGTCGCCACCACGGTGACGCGCAGGCCGTCCTCCATGGCTTCGTCGAACACCGTGCCGAAGATGATGTGCGCGTCCTCGGCGGCATAGGCGCGGATGGTGTCCATCACCTCGCGCACTTCCTTCATGCCGAGCCCTTTGCTGGCCGAGATGTTCACCAGCACGCCGCGCGCGCCGGAGAGCTCGATGCCTTCCAGCAGCGGGCTGGCCACCGCCTGCTCGGCGGCGAGGCGGGCGCGGTCGACGCCGGCGGCGGCGGCCGAGCCCATCATCGCCTTGCCCATCTCGCCCATCACCGTGCGCACGTCCTCGAAGTCGACGTTGACCAGGCCCGGCACGTTGATGATCTCGGCGATGCCGCCGACGGCGTTCCTCAGCACGTTGTCGGCCGTCTTGAAGGCGTCGACCATGCTGATGTCCTCGCCCAGCACCTCGGTCAGCCGCTCGTTGAGGATGACGATGAGGGAATCGACGTGGCGCGCCAGCTCGGCGAGGCCCTCCTCCGCCACCCGCATGCGCTTGGCGTTCTCGAACTCGAACGGCTTGGTCACCACCGCCACCGTCAGGATGCCCAGCTCGCGCGCCACCTCGGCGACGATCGGCGCCGCGCCGGTGCCGGTGCCGCCGCCCATGCCGGCGGTGATGAAGGCCATGTGGGCGCCGTCGAGCGCCTCGGCGATGCGCTCGCGCTCGGCCTCGGCCAGGGCGCGCGCCTTGTCGGGCCTGCCGCCGGCGCCCAGCCCCGGGCCGAACTGCAGCTTGTGCTGCGCGCTGCTGCGCGCCAGCGCCTGGGAATCGGTGTTGGCGCAGATGAACTCGACGCCCTGCACGTTCTCGCGGATCATGTGCTCGACGGCGTTGCCGCCGGCGCCGCCGACGCCGATCACCTTGATGACGGTGCCGCCCGCTTCCTTCTCGATGATTTCAAACATGCTCGCCTCCTTGTAGTTACGACTGCAAAGTGAAAAAACGACCTCAGAAATTCTTCTCGAACCACGAGCGCATGCTGCGCAGCACCTGCCTGAAGCTGCGCGTGCGCTGCGCCTGGATGCCGCGTTTCTTCTGCGCCATGCCTTCCAGCAGCAGGCCCATCGCCGTGGCGTAGCGCGGGTGCTGCACCACTTCGGCCAGGCTGCCGCCGTATTTCGGCGCGCCGAGGCGCACCGGCATGTGGAAGATCTCCTCGCCCAGCTCGATCATGCCGAGCATCACCGCGCTGCCGCCGGTCAGCACGATGCCCGAGGAGAGCAGCTCGTGGTAGCCGCTGCGGCGCAGCTCGGCCTGCACCAGCTCGAACAGCTCGGTGACGCGCGGCTCGATGACGTCGGCCAGCGCCGTCTTCGACAGCGGGCTCGGCCCGCGCTCGCCGATGCCCGGCACCTCGAAGATCTCGTCGCCATCGGCCAGCTGCTGCAGGGCGACGCCGTGGCGGATCTTGATCTCCTCCGCCTCGCTCGTCGGCGTGCGCAGGTAATGGGCGATGTCGCTGGTGATCTGGTCGCCGGCCACCGGGATCACCGCCGTGTGGCGGATGGCGCCCTGGGTGAACACCGCGATGTCGGTGGTGCCGCCGCCGATGTCCACCAGGCAGACGCCGAGCTCCTTCTCGTCCTCGCTCAGCACGGCATGGCTCGAGGCGAGCGGCTGCAGCGCGAGGTCGACCACCTCGAGGCCGCAGCGGCGCACGCACTTGACGATGTTCTGCGCCGCTGAGACGGCGCCGGTGACGATGTGCGTCTTCACCTCCAGCCGCACGCCGCTCATGCCGATCGGCTCGCGCACGCCGTCCTGGCCGTCGACGATGAATTCCTGCGTCAGGATGTGCAGGATCTGCTGGTCGGAGGGAATCGGCATGGCGCGCGCCGTCTCGATGACGCGCTCGACGTCCATCGGCGAGACCTCCTTGTCCTTGATCGCCACCATGCCGTTGGAGTTGAAGCTGCGGATGTGGCTGCCGGCGATGCCGGTGTAGACCTCCTTCACCTTGCAGTCGGCCATCAGCTCGACTTCCTGGATGACGCGCGAGATGGCATTCACCGTCGCCTCGATGTTCACCACCACGCCCTTCTTCAGGCCGCGCGACTCCTGGTGGCTGCCGATGCCGAGGATTTCCAGACGCCCCTCGGGAGTGAGCTCTGCCACGATGGAGACGATCTTCGAGGTGCCGATGTCGAGCCCGACGATGAGATTCTTCGTTTCCTTGCTCATTTCTTCTGGTCCCCTGCCCGCGCCAGCCGCATGGCATAGCCGTTCGGGTAGCGCAAATCGATGACGTCCGCGCGCACCCTCAGACGCTCCGTTGCCTGGCGATGCGCCGCGGTGAAGCGCTGCAG
>CAUJIV010000019.1 GCA_963205435.1 Pseudomonadota bacterium | reverse complement strand
CTCGATGATCGTCTTGCGGATTTCGCCTTCGCCCGACTGGTTGCTCGACATGCTGCCGTTGGCGAGCACGAAGCCGGCCAGACCGGTCGGGGCCAGGTGGTAAATGAAATGCTGCACCCAAGCGAAGTTGGCGTTGCCCGCCGGCGGCGTGCCAAACTGCCAGCGCTTATCCTCCTACAATAATTCACCGCGCCAGTCGCTGTCGTTGAACGGCGGGTTGGCCAGCACGAAATCGGCCCGCAGGTCGGGGTGCAGGTCGCGATGGAAGCTGTCGGCATGCTCGCGTCCCAGGTTGCCGTCGATACCGCGGATGGCGAGGTTCATCTTGGCCAGCCGCCAGGTGGTGTGGTTCGATTCCTGGCCGTAGATGCTGATGTCGCCGATGCGGCCGCCGTGGGCCTCGACGAACTTCTCCGACTGCACGAACATGCCGCCGGAACCGCAGCAGGGATCGTAGACGCGGCCCTTGTAGGGCGAAAGCATTTCGACCAGCACCTGCACGACGCAGCGGGGCGTATAGAACTGGCCGCCCTTCTTCCCTTCCGCGCTGGCGAATTGGGAGTGGAAGTATGCGTAGACCCGGCCGAGGAGGTCCGTGGAGCGGTTCGCCTTATCGCCCCGACCGATGTTGCCAACCCGGTCGATGAGCTGGCCGAGCCGCTGCTTGTCGAGCCGGGGATGGGCGTAGTCCTTGGGAAGCACGCCCTTGAGCGACGGGTTGTCGCGCTCAATGGCGAGCATGGCGTCGTCGACGATCTTGCCGATCTTCGGGTCTTTCGCCCGCCCGCGGAGATATTGCCAGCGGGCCTCGGGGGGCACCCAGAAGATGTTGGCGGCGCGGTATTCGTCCGGGTCTTCCGCGTCGGCGCCCTGCATTTTCTGCGCTTCGAGTTCGGCGTGCTTGGCCTCGAAGGCGTCGGAGATGTATTTGAGGAAAATGAGGCCGAGGACGACGTGCTTGTACTCCGCCGCATCCATGTTGTTGCGCAGCGCGTCGGCGGCGGCCCAGAGCTTGGCTTCGAAGCCGAGGTTGGCGCCGGTGTCGGATGCGGATTTTTTGGGACGAGCCATTTTTTCTGATTTCCCGGTATCGAATGGACGAGATGGAAACAGCGAGCTGCCCGCCCCTCCTCTATGACGGACGATTCTAGCACCGGGACATCGCGCCGACCCGCCTTATCCCTTCCCGGGAAAAGTCAGTCCCCGTGATACGGCGGCTTCACCTCCACCACCACCTTGCCGGTGGCGTGGCCGGCCTCGACATGGGCCAGCGCCTCGCGCACCTGCGCCAGCGGGAACACCTTGTCGATGATGGGCCTGACGCTGCCTTCCGCGAGCAGGCGGCCGATTTGTTCCAGCTGCTCGCCGCTCGGGTGCATGAACAGGTACTCGTAGCGCACGCCGTTCCGTTTCGCCAGGCGCAGGGTCTTGCGGTTGAGGAAATCGAGCAGCACGCCGAGGAGGGGATTCAGCCCCCATGCCCGCGCCAGCCGGCCGTCCGGCTTGCCGGCGATGCTCACCAGCACGCCGCCGCGCCGGAGCACGGCGAAGGAACGGTGCTGGATGTCGCCGGCCTGGGTGTCGAAGACCAGGTCCTGTCCGCTGACGACGTCCTCGAAGCGCTGCGACTTGTAGTCGATGACGATGTCGGCGCCGAGGCTGCGCACCAGTTCGGCATTGCGCGCGCCGGCGGTGGTGGCGACCGTCGCGCCAGCGTGGCGGGCGAGCTGGATGGCGAAGCTGCCCACCCCGCCCGAGCCGGCGTGGATCAGCACCTTCTGCCCCGCTTTCAGGCCGCCGATCTCGAACAGCGCCTGCCAGGCGGTGAGGCCGGCCAGCGGCACCGCCGCCGCCTCGATGTGGCTGAGATTCGCCGGTTTCAGCGCCGCATCCGCCTCGGCCACCACGGCGAACTCGGCGAAGGCGCCGATGCGCTTCTTGTCCATGCGCGCGAACACCGCGTCGCCCGGCCGGAAGCGCGTCACGCCGGCGCCGACCGCCTTCACCGTGCCGGACAGGTCGTTGCCGAGGATGAGCGGGAAGCCGAAGGGGATGATCGGCTTGAGCAAGCCGTCGCGGATCTTGAAGTCGACCGGGTTCACGCTGGCGGCATGCACCTCCACCAGCAGCTCGCCCGGCCCCGCCTGCGGCTCGGGCAGCTCGCCCAGTTCGACGACGTCGCTGCCGCCGTAGCGGCGGATGAAGGCGGCTTTCATTTCGCCAGCAGGAATTCCTTGACGATCGCCACCTGCGCCTCATCCAGGAGCATCGGCGCGTGGCCGACGCCGGGAATCTCGGCGACGGTGGCCTTGGGTCCGCGCATACCCATCTCCAGGCAGGTCTCGTGCGAGAGCAGGTCGGATTCGGCGCCGCGCACCACCAGGGTCGGGCAGCGGATGGCGTCGTAGAGCGGCCACAGGCTGAGATCGTCGCCGCCGATGTCCTTTTGGAAGGGCACGGCGATGCCAGGATCGTAGAGAAATTCATAGCCGCCGTCCGGCTTCTGCCGCGTGACGTGCTCGGTGAGGTGCTTCCACTG